>CALPKA020000097.1 GCA_943324025.2 Bifidobacterium breve
AATTCGCGGCGCGACGATATAAACCTGATGCCCCTTATCAACCTCTTCCCTAACTCTTTGCCAGGCACGTTCAAGGAAGTGTGGTTTCTCTAGTACTGGTATCACATGGGTTGTAATAGCAACGCGACCCTTTGGCAACTCCTTTAAAGTTGAAATATCTAGATCTCCAAAAACAGTCATTGCAACAGTTCGTGGAATTGGCGTTGCTGTCATTACCAAAAGATGAGGTGGTTGTTTTGCCTTCATTCGCAAGGCATCTCTTTGCTCAACTCCAAAACGATGTTGTTCATCAACTACCACTAAGCCCAAATCTTTAAAAACTACGCCATCAGAAATTAGGGCATGAGTCCCAATAACAATTCCAGTTTCACCTGAGGCCAAATTAGAGTGAATCAATTTCTTTTCAGCTGTGCTTAATGAACCAGTTAATAACTCAACCTTTGTGCCAATATCACTTGCCTCTAAAGTTCCAGCTTGGGCAAGTTTTCCAAGTAATTGCGTAATGGTTCGATAATGCTGCTGCGCTAATACTTCAGTTGGCGCCAATAAGGCAGTCTGACCGCCGGAGTCGACCACCGAGAGCATCGCTCGCAATGCCACAACAGTTTTTCCAGATCCGACCTCACCTTGTAGTAATCGGTGCATTGGATAATTATTTGAAAGATCCTTTTCAATCTCATCATTAACCACAGATTGTCCAGCTGTGAATTCAAATGGCAGAGTTTTCTCAAAGGCAGCAACCAAGACAGGAGTATTTGGTGTACGCGATTTTGTACTTAACTTAACAATCTCTGCTCTGCGTTGGCCAAGGAGAAGTTGAAGAAGCAGTGCCTCATCAAAGGTCAGTCGATTTCGAGCATTTTCAGCACTTTGCAGATCTGGCGGTTGATGTATATCTAAAAATGCTTTTTTTAAAATTGGATAAGCAAATTGCTGAGTAATTTCAGAAGGTAGGTAATCTGGAAAATCATCCAAAGAATCCAGCGCTAGCTTCATGCACTGCATAATTTTCCAGGAAGGAAGTTTTGCCGTGGCTGGGTAAACCGGCAGAAACTTGCCAGCAAACTCGGCAACCGCTTCGTCAACATTATCCCCGTCTGGAATCAATTGATAATCTGGATGAGATAACTGGCGTCTACCTTTAAACACTCCTATTTTTCCAGCAAAGAGGCCAACTCGTCCTGCTCTTAGATCCTTCTCCCGCCAAGCCTGATTGAAAAAAGTTAAAGATAAATTAGCGCTGCCATCTGTGACAATTACTTCAAGAATGTTCTTACCATTTGCTCTTCTTAACTTAACCGCTTCGATCTCGGCCAAAATCGTGACCTCATCATCAGCAACCAAAGTTGAGATATCTGTTAATTCACCGCGCACCACATATCGCCTTGGATAGTGACGCAATAAATCATTGACAGTTGATATCCCAAAGGAGTTGTCTAGAACCTGCGCAGTCCGGTCGCCGACGATATTTGTTAATCGTGTAGATAGGTCGGCCATAGTGGAAGTATCTAACGCCTAATGGCAATCTGTGCGTAATTACCCACTGGATTAGCCAATTAATACCCTCTCAAGGTAATCTTTCGCCTCTAGTTAGTAGTTCTGCGAATATAAGGGAGTAAATAAAGTGTCTTCAGTCTGCGATATCTGTGGCAAAGCCCCAAGCTTTGGCAATAATGTCTCCCACTCAAAGCGTGCTACCCGTCGCCGTTGGAATCCAAATATTCAAAAGATTCGCACGATCATCAATGGTCAAACAAAGCGTAAGAATGTTTGCTCTTCCTGCCTGAAAGCTGGCAAGGTCTCTCGCTAGTTTAAAAGTGCTGGTAACCAGCTCTTTGAGTTTGCACTCCATCAATCGTAATTAATCCGCTTCCTGCAACTACTTTTCCAACCTGAATACCAAGGTTTTTGTCGGCATATTTCTCTGGAACTGTGGCAATAAAGAAATGATCCTCACCGCCAGAGAAAATCCAGTCATACACATCCACACCTAACTCTGTTGCTAACTCTCCTAGATCTTTAAAATCAGGAGAAGCTTCAAGCGCACTGGTATCAAAATTCAAATCAACCTTTGATGCCCTTGCAATATTTCTTGCATCACTTACCAATCCATCACTGATATCACTCATGGCAGAGGCAACCTCAATTAGCTTAATCGGAGCAACAAGTTTTGGATTCAGGTGCGCTTGAACAACATACTTAGGTCGATCTAAACCTCTTTCTAGTATTGCAAGCCCTGCAGCTGATAAACCTGGAAGTGCACTTAGGTAAATTAGATCGCCTGCAGATGCACCGCTGCGAGTTATTGGACCTTTAGCTATCTCACCTAGTGCCGTAATACTCAAACTCATTTTTTCTGACTTGCTCAAATCACCACCTATAACTGAAACCTCAAATTTATCGGCAACAGATCTAATGCCCTGGGCAAGCTCTGTGATAACTTCTGAATTGTTTACTTCAGAAATAGCTGCTCCAACTAGTAAGTATTTAGGGGTAGCGCCCATAGAAAATAAGTCGGCCAGGTTTGCGGTGGTCAATTTCGCACCTATTTGAAATGGTGAAGACCATAAAGATTTAAAATGCACATCTTCAATTGCAATATCTAAAGTCGCAACCAGTTTATTGTTTGATGCAGAAATCACCGCGGCATCATCACCAATACCTACCTCTACCCCTTGGGCAAAGGAGGTTTGGAAAAGTTCGCGTAAGCGTTCAACCAGACCAGCTTCTGACTCAATCAATGGCACTCCCCAATTAACTCGCTATAGGCTACCCTTTATTATCGCTAAGGTTCATTGTCGAACACTTAAGGATTGATTGAAAGGCTAAAAATGTCTGTTCAGGCTTATATTTTGATTCAAACCGAAGTCGGTAAGGCTTCAAGTGTGGCAAAGGCTGTCTCAGCAATTGCAGGAGTCACTATTGCTGAAGGAGTGACCGGTCCATACGACGTAATTATGCGAGCTGAATCTGCAAGCATGGAGGATTTAGGTCGCACTGTTTTGGCTAAAGTTCAAACTGTTGCTGGTATTACTAGAACTCTTACTTGCCCAGTAACAACTTTTTAATTCTTTTTGGAGTTTGCTCTCGAAAGTTGGCTAGTTAACAAGTAGAGAGCAATACCAATTCCGATTCCCCAGATTAAGTCAATTGAAATAGTGGTAATAGCAGTAACAAAGTAAATCAGAATATTGGTTTTGGAAGATTTCATGATTTCCAACATTGAAGCCTTATTGAAGATTCTAAAGCTTGTTCCAATCAAGACGCCAGCTATTGCTGCACTTGGAATAATTGAAAAAATCGGTGCTAAAAAAATCACAATAACTAACAAGAATATTGAGTGCACCATCGCTGCAACTCGAGTTGATGCACCAGATCTAACATTCACATTAGTTCTAGCGATCGCCCCGGTGGCTGGCATGCCACCAAAAATTGAGGCAACAGCAGTTGCCGCTCCCTGGCCAAATAACTCTTGGTTTGGGCGAAACTGATCTGCTTTGGCAGTATTTGAAATTTCATCTGCCACTCTTGCCGAGAGTAAGGATTCAATTGCTACAAGTATGGCAATAGATAAGGCAGGCACTAATAACTTGTAATAATCGCCAGAATCCAAGAAGGGTGAAGTGTAAGAAGAAACATTTCTTGGTATATCTCCAATAAATGCAACATCCAAATCAAAGATCTTAACTAGAATTGTTGCCAAAACCAGAGCAGAAAAACTTGCTGGGAAATACATTTTAAGTTTAAATGCCTCCACAATTCGAACAATATTGAATTTAATAAGTAGAGTCGCAGCAACTACAAAAATACTTTGCCAATTAATTCCTAGAT
>CALPKA020000098.1 GCA_943324025.2 Bifidobacterium breve
GAAATACAAAAAGCGGTTTGATAGATATGTTGAAAATCCTGCTCGTTACTTAAATGTACTTCTCCTTGTTCGGAAAAGTTGTGAATTAACAGCAACAGCCTTAGTTGCAACATCTTTTGTTGAGAATGCATCAAATAAGAGTTTGGCTTTAGCTGAGGCCATAATTTTGATGGTAGCAATTTCCTATGTAATCGTTGGAGTTGGGCCAAGAACTTTAGGAAAGCAGCATGCGCCAAAATGGTCTAAGCCTTCAATAACCATTGCATACTTCCTTTCTCAAGTTTTAGGTCCGCTAACAAACTTATTAATTAAAATTGGTAATGCCATTACGCCTGGAAAGGGATTTAAATCTGGCCCTTTCTCGACCGAGGCTGAATTTAGAGATCTAGTAGATCAAGCAAGTGAGAGTGGATTTGTAGAAGAGTCAGAGCGGGAAATGATCCATTCAGTTTTCGATCTAGGCGAAACAATGGTTAGAGAGTTGATGATTCCAAGAACGGAAATGGTTTGGATTGAGTCTGGAAAAAATCTACGACAAGCGCTTTCACTGGCTCTTCGATCAGGATTTACTCGTATCCCGGTCATCTCTGAGAATTTAGATAATGTGGTTGGAATTGCTTATGTTAAGGATCTGGCCAAGCGGGTTCATGAAAATAGAGATGCTGAGCAAAATGAGTTTGTGGAGGAGCATTTAAGAAAAGCAACCTTCATTCCAGAGACTAAAACTGCCGATGAGTTGTTAAAGCAGATGCAACGAGATCAAATCCATATGGCAGTAGTTGTTGATGAGTATGGTGGCACGGCAGGATTGATTACGATTGAAGATATTTTAGAGGAGATCGTTGGCGAAATTGCAGATGAATACGACGATGATGAAACAGTTGAGATTGAATGGCTTACTGATGGTAAAGCTAGAGTTTCTGCACGTTTGCATGTAGAGGATTTTGCTGAAAAATTTGATACTGAATTTACGCCAGAAGAAATAGAGGATGTTGACAGTATTGGTGGATTGATTGCAAAGCACTTAGGTCGCATTCCAATTCCAGGAAGCACAATTACCGTTCCAGGATGGAAATTAACTGCAGAGCGCCCAGCAGGCAGACGCCATCGAATCGCTACCGTACTAGTTGAGAAAATTGCCGAAGCGAGTCAAATAACCGATCAGTTGTAAGATGATCTAATGCGTATCGTTAGATTTACCGCACCAGTGGAATTAGGTGTTGGAAGTGAACCATTATTTGGAGTATTAAACGATAAAGACTCAATTTTAGTTTTACGCGGTGATCCGATTTATGCAGGGATCGTTCCTCAAGATAAGACTTTGAAATTAAGTGATGTGAAACTACTAGCGCCAGTTATTCCTAGAAGTAAAGTTGTTTGCATCGGTAAGAATTATGCCGACCATGCTGCAGAGATGGATTCTGTAGTACCAAGTGAGCCAATTATTTTTATCAAGCCAAATACTTCAGTGATAGGTCCAAATGAAACAATTGTTTGGCCCCGCATGAGTGAGCGAGTTGATCATGAGGCAGAGCTTGCCATTGTTATTGGCCGGATTTGCAAAGAGGTGCCGGCTGCTAAATATAAGGATGTAATTTTTGGATACACCTTGGCAAATGATGTGACTGCACGTGATTTGCAAAAAAAGGATGGCCAGTGGAGCCGCGCTAAAGGCTTTGACACTTTTTGCCCACTAGGACCATGGATTGAAACCGAGTTTGTTCCCGCAGACCAAGGTATAACAGCAACATTAAATGGTGAGGTAAAGCAGTCATCAAAACTTTCGGAAATGATATTTAAGATTCCACAGATTATTGAGTTTGTTACCAATGTTATGACCTTACTTCCTGGGGATGTAATCCTGACTGGAACTCCTGCTGGAATTGGCGCTATGCCGGCTGGATCAACTATTTCGGTAGCAATTGATGGTTTAGGCACTCTTACCAATAAGGTCTCCTCTCGTGTCCAATAAATCACAAGTTAGAGTTAGATTCGCCCCGTCACCAACGGGTGATCTGCATGTTGGAAACATTAGAACCGCTTTGTTTGATTGGGCTTATGCCAGACATACTGGTGGCAAATTAATATTTCGAATTGAAGATACCGATACAGAACGAGTTACTGATCAATATATAAAAGCTGCCATCGATACTTTGAAATGGCTTGGTCTGAATTGGGATGAGGGACCTGAGGTTGGTGGGGAGTATGGACCTTATTTACAATCTCAACGATTAGAAATTTATGCCACCTGGGCACAGAAATTTTTAGATCAAGGTGATGCCTATCATTGCTATTGCAGCGCAGAGGAGTTGGAAGAGCGACGTTCGGCGCAGATGAAAAGCAATCAAGCACCTGGATATGACGGTAAATGCCGAGATTTATCAGCGCAACAAGTTAGCGAATATAAATCATTAGGTCGAAAACCAGTTGTCAGAATGAGAATGCCAGATGGTGAAACTGCATTTGTTGATGCAATTCGGGGTGAGGTTAAGTTTGAGCATAAGTATGTGCCAGATTTTGTTTTAGCAAGAGCTGATGGCTCACCGCTTTATACCTTGGCAGTTGCAGTTGATGATGTGCTGATGAAAATAACTCATGTTTTAAGGGGTGAGGATTTATTATCTTCAACTCCAAGACAAATTCGAGTTTACCAAGCGATGGGTGTTGCCGAATCTGAATACCCAATCTTTGCTCACCTGCCCTTTGTTATGGGACAAGATAATGCCAAGTTATCTAAGCGAAATGGTGAGGTTTCAATTGCTTGGTATCGAGAGCAAGGCTTCTTGCCTGAGGCAATTTGTAATTATCTAGCACTCCTTGGTTGGTCACCAGGGGATGATAAAGAAAATATCACAATGCAAGAGTTAGTTGACCTCTTTACTGTGGAAAGAGTAAATAGCAGCCCGGCTCGATTTGATATGAAAAAACTAGAGGCAATTAATGGCGACAAGATTCGAGCACTTACTTTAGATAAGTTTCTTGAATGGTCGCTACCCTTTTTGATTAACGCAAAAGTAATAACGGGAAATGAGCAGGAGATAGAGGTTGTTAAATCTGCCCTGCCAATTATTCAAGAGCGCATAATTAAGTTATCTGAGATCCCAGCCATGCTTAACTTCCTATTTGTGGAGGATTTTAAGGTTGCAGATGAGGAGCTGGGTAAATTACAGGATGAGGCCTCTCAAAATGTTTTAAAGGTGGCGTTGGCGAAAGTTGAGCCATTGCAATCTTGGGATCACGCTGGAATTGAAGCGGTATTGCGAAGTGCGTTAATTGATGAACTTGGTTTAAAACCTCGCATCGCCTTTAGTGCATTGCGTATTGCAGTAACTGGTTCTCACATCTCACCACCATTATTTGAATCACTTCAATTATTAGGTAAGGAGCGCTCGATCGCTCGAATTAAGGCGGTAATTTCCAAATAAATTGTGGTGCAGGGTATTCTTAGCCTGTAAGAAATTTACTATTGGGGTATGGGGTAATTGGTAGCCCAGCTGATTCTGGTTCAGCTTGTCTAGGTTCGAGTCCTGGTACCCCAGCGATAAAGTAAAGTTTTACCGTACGGCTCCGTCGTCTAGTGGCCTAGGACTCTGGCTTCTCAAGCCAGCTACGGGGGTTCGAATCCCCTCGGAGCTACATTAATTACTTACTGTTTTTAAGTAAGTAATCACTTAATCTGGCAGCGGTAGCAACAACTGCTGCCGAGTGAATTCTGCCAGGTTGTCTGCTTAATCTTTCAATTGGTCCGCTGATACTAACTGCAGCGATAACTTTATTATTTGGTCCACGTACCGGCGCAGAGACTGATGCAAC
>CALPKA020000099.1 GCA_943324025.2 Bifidobacterium breve
GATGGAGTTTAATGTATTTGATTTTCCATCCTCAGGCGTAGCAATGGCAATGTATAACCTGGATGACTCAATTAGAGATTTTGCTCGTGCTTCATTTAACTATGGATTAATTCGAAAGTATCCGGTCTTTCTTTCAACGAAAAACACAATCTTGAAAGCATACGATGGCCGATTCAAAGATATTTTTGCTGAAGTATTTGAGAAAGAGTTCAAATCTGAGTTTGCTAAAAACAATCTGGAGTATGACCATAGATTAATCGATGACATGGTTGCCACTTCACTGCGCTGGGAGGGTGGATATATCTGGGCATGTAAGAACTATGACGGCGATGTTCAATCTGACACAGTCGCGCAAGGTTCTGGATCCCTTGGATTAATGACTTCAGTCTTAATGACTCCAGACGGAAAAACTGTTGAAGCAGAGGCAGCTCATGGAACAGTTACTCGTCACTTCCGTGATCACCAAGCTGGAAAAGCAACCTCAACAAATCCAATTGCATCTATTTTTGCCTGGACGCAAGGATTAGCACACCGTGCCAAACTTGATAACACTCCTAAGGTTGCAGAGTTTGCAAAAACTTTAGAGCGTGTATGTATTGAAACTGTCGAGAGTGGAAAAATGACTAAGGATCTTGCGCTCTTGATTAGCAAAGATGCACCTTGGCTTAACACTCAAGAATTTCTTGCAGCAATCGATGAAAACCTTAAGAAAGCGATGTCCAGTAAATAACCAGTCATTAGATTCAAAATGGCAGTTAGCAGGGGTTTTCTCAAAGCTGGCAAGCGTGGGCTTGGCTGCCAGCGGCGAGATAACCAAATGAATGGATATCATTAGAGATATGGCTGAAAGTGTTTTTCCCAGTATCGCGATAGTTTTAGGTTTAATTGCAGTGGGCGGAATCTTTGTTGCCGCCGAGATTGCCTTGATCTCACTTCGAGATTCCCAGGTAAAGCAGCTATCTAATAAAAGCAAACGTGGGGCACGTGTTGCTAAATTAACAAGTAATCCGAATCGATTCTTGGCAGCAGTGCAGGTTGGTATTACATTTTGTGGCTTTCTATCTGCAGCTTTTGGCGCAGAACAACTTGGCGTTTATGTCATTCCTAGATTAGAAGAATTAGGCTTTTCTCCAGGAACTAGTGAATTTCTCTCAATTCTTGGAATCACTCTTCTCATAGTTTATATCTCCTTAGTTTTCGGAGAGTTAGTGCCAAAAAGGTTGGCACTGTATAAAACTGAAAATATTGCACTAGCTACCGCTGCAACCGTAGACCGGGTTGCTATAGTTTTTCGCCCAATCATTTGGCTGTTATCTAAATCAACAGATTTAATAGTTAGAGTATTTGGTATCACTGCAAAAAGTGAGAGAAATCAGATCTCTGAACTTGAATTGATGGAGCTAGTAAGTGGCCATGCTGATTTAACAAAAGAAGAGCGCGATATTGTTGAAGAGGTATTTAATACCAGCGACCGATTCATTCATGAGGTTATGGTTCCTCGCACTGAGGTGGATTTCCTCGACGCCTCACTTACAATCTCTCAGGCACGAAAAGTTGCCGTTGAACTTGCCCATTCAAGATATCCGGTAGTGCGCGGTAGCAGTGATGAGGTAATTGGATTTTTGCATGTTAGAGATTTACTAAATCCAAAGTTAGATGATGCACAAATTACCATTATGGAAATTGTTAGAAATGTAATGTTTCTGCCGGGCACAAAAGGTGTTCTGCCTGCTTTGACGGAAATGCGTGGAAAGCGTCAACATATTGCAATCGTTTTGGATGAGTATGGTGGAACAGATGGAATAATCACACTTGAAAATCTAGTCGAGTGCTTAATTGGAGAAATTCATGATGAGTATGACGGTCATGAAGCTGAGCCAAAACTTGAGCAGCGAACTGGTGACATGGAATTAGATGGATTAATTTCTTTGGAAGATTTACAAGACTTAACTGGTATTTCTCTGCCCGATGGTCCATATGAGACCTTAAGTGGTTTTGTGATGCATTATTTAGGGCGAATTGCGCAAGTTAACGATGTGGTTCGAATTAACGGCGCACGCTTTACAATTATCAGTATGAGCGGAAAACGTGTGGGTCAATTACTTCTTGCCAGAGATGATGTGAAATGATGAGTAAGAAGAGAGTTTTATCTGGAATTCAACCAACTCATGATTCATTTCACCTAGGAAACTACCTTGGCGCAATTAAGCAGTGGGCTCAATTGCAAGAAGAAAATGATGCGTTTTACTGTGTTGTAGATTTACACGCTCTAACAGTTGAAACTGATCCAAAATTGCTGCAAAAACGCACCCTACTTTCAGCCGCTCAATTAATTGCTATTGGCTTGGATCCAAATAAGTGCACACTGTTTATTCAATCTCATGTACCAGCGCATAATCAATTGGCCTGGGTGCTTGAATGCATGACTGGTTTTGGTGAAGCAGGTCGAATGACACAATTTAAAGATAAATCACAAAAAGGTGGCGCAGATCGAACCAATGTTGGATTGTTTACATACCCAATTCTGCAAGCTGCAGATATTTTGCTCTATCAAGCAGATCTAGTTCCAGTTGGCGAGGATCAACGCCAACACATTGAGTTAACCAGAGATTTAGGTCAGAGATTTAACAACAGATATTCAGAGGTTTTCAATATTCCACAAGCTCAGATAATTAAAGCTCTAGCCAAAATTAATGATCTTCAAGATCCTAATTCTAAAATGAGCAAATCAGCTGCTTCAATGTCTGGGGTAATTGAGTTGCTAGATTCATCAGATGTAATCCTTAAGAAATTTAAATCAAGTGTTACAGATGCTGGTAAAGAAATTAAATATGATGAAAAATCAAAACCTGGAATCTCAAATCTTCTCACCATACATTCAGCCTTCTCAGGCAAGAGCATTACTGAGGTTGAGAATGAGTTTGCAGATAAAGGGTATGGCGACTTTAAAACCGCAGTTGCTGAAGTTGTAAATGCAGAGCTTGCTCCAATTAGAGAAAAAACTGCAACACTTATGCAAGATCCAGCAGAGTTGATGAGAATTCTCAAAATTGGTGGAGAAAAAGCTAACCATGTAGCCAGTGAGACCTTAAAAAAGGTTTACGGGGCAATTGGTTTGGTTTAGCCATTAAATCCAACTTATCCACAAACAACTCTTAACTCTTACTTCAGGGTTTACCCATTTCTAAATAAAATGTAATAAACCGCTCATGAGATTCGGCCAGTCCGTATCAGGTTGTACCGATAGGGTCAGGACACAATCAACCCAATCGTTTAGTGGGTATTAGTCCTTTGGAGGGATTTTGAAAAAATCATACAAAGTTGTTGTAGCTATCGCTGCAGCATCATTAATTACATCAGTTGCAGTTGCTCCGGCAAATGCAGGAACAAAGCAAAAGGTTTGCGTTGCGTTAGATACCGCTGGTATTAACGACAAATCATTTAACCAAACATCATATGAAGGTGCAAAGGCTGCAAAGGCTGCCGGATACGCATCAACAATTGAGTACTTACCTGCAAAATCAACTGCAGACTTCACACCAAATATCCAAAAGTTCGTGGATAAGAAGTGCACCATGATCATTGGTATCGGATATCTACTTGGTGATGCAATGAAGGCAGCAGCAACTAAGAATCCTGGAATCAATTTCGCTATTGTTGATCAGCCATCAGGCCCAGCAAAAAACCTAAAAGGTATTGAGTACGCTACAGATGAGAGCGCATTCCTAGTTGGTTACCTTGCAGC
>CALPKA020000100.1 GCA_943324025.2 Bifidobacterium breve
AAACAAGCATTTGGAGCCTTCTTTGTTTTGGCCTATTCATTTATCGTTACTTTAATAATTGGATTCGCCATTGATAAGACCATGGGACTTCGCGTTAAGGAAGAGGCAGAGGTTTCAGGTATTGATTACGATCAACATGCTGAAACTGGTTATGAATTAACCACTAGTTCAAGAGGGGGATTTAGTTCATGAAATTAATTACCGCAATAATCAAGCCACAAAAACTAGATGCAGTAAAAGAAGCTTTAGTCAGTGCTGGAATTACCGGTATGACAGTTTCAGAGGCTAAAGGCTTTGGCCGACAACTTGGGCTGACAGAAGTTTATCGAGGGGCTGCATACAAAGTAGATCTAATTCCAAAGATTAGATTAGAGGTTGTGGTTAGCTCCAAGATTGCTGACAAGGCAATTAAAGTAATTGCAGATGCAGCCAGAACTGGAAGCATTGGCGATGGAAAAGTTTGGTCAACCTCAGTGGATTCGGTAATTCGCGTCCGAACAGGTGAGAGTGGTGAGGAAGCCATCTAATTAAAATGTAAGATGCCACCATGTTTGAAGCGTTAGGCCAGAGGTTCACATCAATATTCTCTGGCCTGCGTGGAAAAGTTTCGCAGGCTAGATTAGATCAATTCTCTGAAGAGATTAAGACCGCACTGATCGAATCAGATGTTGCGCTAGAAGTTGCCAATAGATTTTCAGCACAACTAGCAGAAAAATTCAATCAAAATTCAGATGAGATCAACAAAAGCATCAACCCTGCTCAAAAGATATATGAATTAGTTAACTCCCAATTAGTTCAGACACTGGGTGGTGCAACCCGGCGATTAAAATATGCAAAAAATCCACCAACAGTTATTTTGCTTACTGGATTACAGGGAGCTGGTAAAACAACTCTTGCTGGAAAGTTAGCAAAGTATCTGAAAAATGATGGCAATACTCCGCTACTTGTGGCAGCCGATCTGCAAAGACCAAATGCGGTCAATCAACTAAAGGTTGTCGGTGAATCAGCTGGAATTCCAGTTTTTGCACCAGAGGTTGGTAATGGTGCTGGTGATCCAGTTACCGTGGCAAAAGCAGGAATCAAATATGCAGTAGATAAAGTACATAACTTTGTAATCGTAGATACAGCAGGCCGCACCGGTATTGATGATCTGCTAATGCAGCAAATCATTGATGTGCGAGATGCAATCACTCCGGATGAAATATTTTTTGTTGTCGATGCAATGACTGGTCAGGATGCAGCTAAAACTGCGAAGGCATTTTCGGATGGCGTCGGCTTTGACGCTGTGGTGTTAACTAAATTAGATGGTGATGCCAGGGGTGGAGCTGCTCTATCAATTGTAGAGATGACTGGTAAGCCAATAATTTTTGCTTCAACTGGGGAGAAGATCTCTGACTTTACGCTCTTTCATCCAGATCGAATGGCTTCAAGAATATTAGGTAAGGGTGATATCGCATCCCTTGCAGAGCAAGCAAAATCAGCAATGCCTGAACAGGCTGCTCAGAAGTTGGAAGAGAAGTTTGCAAAAGGTGAGGATTTCACATTTGAAGATTTCCTATCGCAACTTGAGGCGATGAAAAATATGGGCAGTATGAGTAAATTGATGGGACTTCTTCCTGGTGCTGCTGGAATGAAAAAACAGATAGAAAATTTTGATGAATCAGAGTTGGTGCGAACTCGGGCGATCATTGAATCAATGACGCCATTGGAGCGAAATAATCCAAAAGTATTAAACGGTTCAAGAAGAGCAAGAATTGCACGTGGAAGTGGGCGAGCTGTCTCCGAAATTAATGCACTGGTAGATCGGTTTGGTCAGGCTCAGAAAATGATGAAGCAGATGCGCGGTGGAAGAATGACCAAGCCAATGGCTGGATTAGGTAGCCCCCCAAAGATTGCGCAAAGCAATGTTAAGAGTAAGAAGAAATCCCGCTCTGGAAACCCGGCCAAACGGGCGATAGAAGAGGGCAATTAGCTCAATTTGGGTTTATCTCAACCTGCTGGCAAGATTAGCCTTCTGCGACTGGGACCCTCTAACCCATTGCAATATTTATCCGCTAGGTAGTTTCTTTAAGTAAACGCCCCCGCTGTTTACAAAAGAAATAGCCGAATTAATTTATTTAGGGAGCTTTGTGTCAGTAAAGATTAAGTTAATGCGTCTTGGAAAGATCCGTACACCTCATTTCCGCATTGTGATTGCAGATTCTCGTTCAGCTAGAAACTCAAAAGCAATTGAGGAGATTGGTCGCTACTCACCAGCATCTGAACCTTCTTTAATTGAGGTTAACTCAGAGCGTGTTCAGTATTGGCTCGGAGTTGGAGCACAACCAACTGAGGCGGTTACAGCACTTCTTAAAATTACCGGTGATTATCAAAAAGCTAATGGGCTACCAGGTAGCGAGGGAACACTAAAGCCTCAGCCCGTAAAGATTGATAAGCGCGTTGCCTATGAGGCAGCAGTTAAAGAAGCAATGAATGAGCCAGCAGATGGCGCAACAACATTAAAGAAGAAGGCTGCAGAACGTCTAGCAGCAAAGGCAGCTCCAGCAGTTGAAGAAGCCCCAGCAGCACCAGAGGCTGAGGTAGTAGCAGCGGCAGAGCCAGAAGCACCAGCAGTTGAAGAGGCACCAGCAGTTGCAGAAGCTCCAGTTGAAGCTGTTGCAGAGGTTGTTGCAGAAGAAACTCCTCAAGCTTAAGTAATAGAAAAACTAATGCTTAAGAAGGGTTCGTTCCTTCGAGAACTGCCAATAATTGTTGTTTCAGCACTAATAGTTTCAATTGTTGTTAAAACATTTTTATTGCACTTCTTCTATATTCCATCTGGATCGATGGAAAACACACTTCAAGTTGGCGATCGCATTGCAGTAAATAAGTTTGGTGCTTTGTTTAGTGAAATCAAACGCGGTGAAGTTGTCGTGTTTGGTGATCCAGATAACTGGTTAGGTCAATCATCAGAGTCGGCTAATTCAGGACCCATAGAGCTGATCAAATCTGGATTAATTACAGTTGGCGTGTTACCAGATCCAGCCAAACAATATTTAATTAAAAGAGTAATTGGCGTTGGTGGGGATAATGTTATCTGTTGTGATGCATCGGGAAAATTGCAAGTAAATGGAGTTTCAATAACTGAGCCATATATTTATGAGGGCGATACCCCAAGTGATACCAAGTTCAATATTGATGTGCCAAAGGGATTTATTTGGGTTATGGGAGATCATCGCGCCGCAAGTGCAGACTCTCGCTACCACCCAGATAGTGCAAACAACGGAATGGTGCCATTGAGTAAAGTAGTTGGGCGAGCAACCTTTGTAGTTTGGCCATTTGGAAATATCTCACTAATTGAAAAAGGCGAAGATTTAAAGAAAATTCCTGTTAAATCAATTCCTTAAACAGATGATTGAGCAAACACTTTTTAATGCAGGAATCATAAATATCGCAGGTGTTGATGAGGCTGGCCGTGGACCATGTGCTGGACCCTTGGTGGTGGCTGCAGTAATTTTAAAAGATCCATTTTCAAAAGAGCTCAGTCAGGTTAAGGATTCCAAGGAACTCACCGAGGCAAAGCGTGAGCAATTGTTTGAAATAATTATTGAAAATTGTATTGATTACAATATTGTTGAGATAACACCTGATGAAATCGATCAACTTGGACTACATAAATGCAATATCGAGGGTATGCGTCGGGCGGTAATGGGATTAAAAACATCTGCCGAATATGTCCTAACTGATG
>CALPKA020000101.1 GCA_943324025.2 Bifidobacterium breve
GCCTTAATTGGATCTGTTTCACCAACTCCAAATGATGGGCACAACTTAGCAAGTGTGCATGCTCCACATGCAGGCTTTCGTGAGTGGCACACCCGTCTGCCATGCCAAATCATTCGCTGTGACAGATTTGTCCACTCTTTTTGGGGTATTAACTCACCAACTTCAAACTCAACCTTTACTGGATCTAAACTTTTACTCCAACCAAATCTTCTACTTAACCTGCCAAAGTGAGTATCAACTGTGATGCCAGGAATTCCAAAGGCATGACCTAACACAACATTTGCAGTTTTCCGGCCAACGCCTGGTAATTGAATTAGATCCTCTAATTTATTTGGCACCTTACCAGCAAAATCATCCATTATCTGATTACTTAATCCTTTAATGTTTTTTGCCTTTGCGCGATAGAAACCTGTGGACTTAACCAATCGTTGAATATCTTTGATATCTGCACCCGACATCTTTTTTGCAGTTGGATACTTTTTAAATAAGGCAGGGGTGGTTTGATTAACTCTTTTGTCGGTGCATTGCGCAGATAAAACAGTTGCAACTAGTAATTGAAATGGGCTGTTGTAATCTAATTCGCATCTAACATTCGGGTAATTCTTAGATAGCTTTCGATAGATCGCTTTTGCTCTAACCTTTTTAACAGCCAAACTCTCTCGCATTGCGCCAAGATTACGCTGATTGGAGTTAAGTGCGCCATAAGCGGTATCCTCAGCCCATGCCAAACAAAAATGATGATGAGGTTGTTCGTCGCGCAGCATTATTTACTGCGTTAGATGATGCATCTGCTGCAACTTTGCGCGCCTCAATGAGTGGCATAAAGATTTCAAAGGGACAGATTTTATTTAAAGAGGGTGATCCAGGAGATCGTCTATTTGTTGTGGTGGAGGGCAAGTTAAAGCTTGGTACATCTTCCGGTGATGGCCGAGAGAATCTACTTTCAATTTTAGGACCTGGCGATATGTTTGGTGAGTTATCACTATTTGATCCAGGACCACGCACTGCAACTGCAACAGCGGTTGTTGATTCAAGATTATTAACTCTGGCAAATGATCAGGTGATTGGTTGGGTAACTGCCCACCCTGAGGTTTCATTGCAATTACTAGGACGGCTTGCCCAAAGATTGCGCAAAGCAAATGATGTTTTATCAGATCTTGTCTTTGCTGATGTGCCAGGCCGAGTTGCTAAAGCAATCATTGAGTTGGGCGAAAGATTTGGTACTAAAAAAGATGATGGCTTGCATGTTAACCATGAGTTAACTCAAGAGGAGCTTGCCCAATTAGTTGGTGCATCTAGAGAAACAGTTAATAAAGCATTGGCAGATTTTGCAACCCGTGGTTGGGTAAAGCTTGAACCACGTGCGGTAATTGTTTTAGATTATGAAAGATTAGTTAAGCGCGGACGTTAAAAAGTTCGGTTGGCTGATTGTGATACAAAGATGATTGGTTCACTTGGTCTAGTTGGCTCTGGTGAATACCTGCCACAGCTTTCAGAGTTTGAAAAATCCTTAATTGAAGATGGAATTGCTAATGGCAAAAAACCAATCTTTTTACAGATTCCAACCGCTGCAGGGCGTGAGAGTGAAAATAGAATTGAATTTTGGAAACAGCTGGGTAAGGAGCAAGCAGAACGGCTTGGTTATGAATCTAAGTTCCTACCAGTTTTAAAACGGGAGGATGCAGATAATCCTGAGTTTGTTGAGTTAGTTAAAGATGCAGCATTAATTTATTTTTCAGGCGGCGACCCACATTATCTAGCTGATACTTTAATTAATACCCCGCTATGGCATGGTATTTATGAGAATTGGCAAAGTGGTGGATCCTTAGCTGGTTGCAGTGCTGGCGCAATGGTTTTAAGTACTCATGTGCCAAACTTTCGTCTATCTCGCCACCAATCAACTGAAGGCTTTGGAGTTATTGAAAATGTGCGAGTGATTCCACACTTTAATAAGTTTTTTAAATGGATCCCAGATAGTGCGGCAAAGATTCTTTTAGATCTACCAACAGATTCAATATTGATTGGAATTGATGAGGTAACAGCATTGGTTAAACGAAGTGGCAGTGATCATTGGCAGGTAGTTGGGGATGCGAAGGTGCACATCCTTAAGGGTTTACCAGAGCAACAATTAACTGCAGGTGAGCGTATTAGCTTTTAAGCTCCACAATCATTTCAACCTCAACTGGGGCATTTAAAGGAAGTTCGGCAACACCAACTGCAGTTCTAGCATGTTTGCCATTTACCTCGCCAAATAACTTAATCAGCAATTCACTTGCACCATTTACAACTGCAGGAATTGCGGTAAAGCCAGGTACGCCATTAACAAATCCACCAACTCTTACTACTCTTTGAATTTGATCAATATCTGCAACCAATGAGATTGCAGCTAATGCGTTTAGCGCACAGATCTGCGCCATATCTTTTGCTTGCTCAGGTGTTACCTCTTGTCCTACTTTTCCGGCAATTACAATTTTTCCATCTACTACTGGAAGTTGTCCGGCTGTGAAAACTAAATTGCCACTCTTTACTGCTGGAACATAAGCAGCAACTGGAGCTGCAGCTGTTGGCAGGGTTAGACCTAGCTCGGCTAATTTATCTTTGATACTCATTTGATCTCTCGTTTCATATATGCAACTAATTGATCTCCGCCACCTGGTGCTGGCACAACCTGGACTAACTCCCAACCATCTGAACCCCAGGTATCTAGGATTTGTTTAGTTGCATGAGTTAAAAGTGGCACTGTTACATATTCAAATTTCATTTAGATTCCTTTTTCTTATTGGGCTTAACTTATTGGGCTAATGCAGCTTTAACTAATGTTGAAACTAGGCCACCATCTGCTTTGCCAGCAATTTTTGGTTGTAGCTCCTTCATTAACAATCCCATGCCAGCAGGACCTGCAGCATTAGTTTTTGCAATTGCCTCGGTAATCATCTGCTTTAGTTGATCTTCACTTAATTGTTCTGGCAGATAAAGCGCAATAACTGCAGCCTCTGCTTTTTCTTTATTTGCTAAATCATCTCGCTTTGCTTGTGTGTATGCCTCAACCGCTTCGCGACGTTTTTTTGCCTCTCGTGATAACACGGTAATGATCTCTGCATCATTTAAAACTCTGGCAGCTTTTCCAGCTACCTCCTCCGTTGTGATGGCAGCAAGCAGCATTCGAACTGTTCCGCTTTTTACCTCATCCCGGGCGCGAATCGCATCGGTTAAATCTGACTGAAGTTTTTCTTTTAGTCCCATAGGGGTATCTTCTCATGCCTATGGGATACAAAGTACGCAAAGCAACCCTGCCCTTGCTGCCCAAGGGGGCGAAACCTATTACCGTGCTGCATTTTTCAGATCTGCATCTGACTCCCAATAAAAAACGTGAGATCAAGCAGATCAAAAGCTTTATTAATTTAGCACCTGATTTGGTGATTAGTACTGGTGATTTTCTAGCCCACCCAGATGCAGTTGGGCCAGTATTGAATGCATTAGATGATTTATTGGATCTGCCAGGATTATTTGTATTTGGTTCAAATGATTACTACGAACCAAAGTTTAAAAATCCATTCTCATATCTGCGCAAAGATCATGGAAATATAAAGCTTGGAAAGAAATTACCAACAACTAAGTTAAGAAATGGTTTAACAAAAAGAGGCTGGCTTGATTTAAATCATAA
>CALPKA020000102.1 GCA_943324025.2 Bifidobacterium breve
CAAAATAGTGTCAACTTGCATAACCATCTCATCAGTATGGTTCACAACTGAAGTCAACATGGACTCCACTCCCCAGGACAGGGCCAAACGATTATATGTACCTGAATCTGGCGTTAGAGCAAGCATTGGAATTGGTGAACGTAACCTAGACATTCTCCGGGCAGAATCACCACTTTGAGTAAATGCAACTAAATATTTAGCTCCAACTGTAAGTCCTACCTCTGTTGCGGCCTTTGTAATAGCACCACCTTTAGTGGCAGGTGAATGTTTCAGTGGTGGAATTTGATCAAGTGCAATCTCTTCAGTTCGCTCAATTATTCTTGCCATGATTTTTACTGATTCAATTGGAAAATCTCCGACACTGGTTTCACCAGAAAGCATTAAGGCATCAGCCCCGTCTAAAACAGCATTTGCGCAATCTGTTGCTTCTGCCCTAGTTGGTTGTGAATTGCTAATCATTGAATCCAACATCTGGGTTGCAACAATTACGGGTTTTGCAGACTCCCTTGCCAAAGTAATACAACGTTTTTGAACCATTGGTACATCTTCAATTGGAAGCTCGACTCCCAAATCGCCTCGAGCAACCATAATTCCATCGAATGCATCAACTATTTCTTGAAGATTCTCAACTGCTTGCGGTTTTTCAATCTTGGCAATAATCGGAAGGCGAACACCAATTTCATCCATAACTTTATGAACATCTTTAACATCTTTTGCATTTCTAACAAATGACAAGGCAATGAAATCGACTCCTGCTTTTAAAGCCCATTTGAGATCTGCAATATCTTTCTCCGACATAGCAGGTACAGAGACAGCAACTCCTGGCAGATTGATACCCTTGTTATTACTTACTGCGCCGGGTTGAATAACTTTGGTGACAACATCATTTCCTTTTACTTCAATAACCTCTACCGTAACTTTTCCATCGTCAATCATGATTTTATCCCCGGTACGGCAATCCCCAGGTAAGCCTTTGTAGGTAGTACCAACTCTTTCCTTAGTTCCTTCAATATCCTCTGTGGTGATAACAAATATGTCGCCCCTGGCTAAATCATGAGGTCCATTTTTGAATCTTCCTAGCCGTATTTTTGGTCCCTGCAAATCCACTAATACTGCAACAGCTTTATTAGATTTTTTAGCAACAGCACGAACATTATCCAAACGAGTTTGATGTTCTGCGTGAGCACCATGAGATAGATTCAAACGCGCCATATTCATACCAGCATCGACCAATTCGGTAATTTTCTCAATTGATTCCACGGCTGGACCGATGGTGCAGACTATTTTCGCGCGACGCATGATAAAAACCTTAAACCATCAATGGACGTGCAGTCGGTTCAATTGGAAAAGGCAGCTGCGTGTTTCCAGTCAGGTATATATCAACGGATGATGCTGCGCTGCGGCCTTCAGCGATGGCCCAAACTATTAGGGATTGACCTCTTCCTGCATCACCGCAAACAAAGACTCCGTCGGCTGAGGTGGCATAGCTTTCATCCCGAGCAATATTGCCCCGATCATCAAGATCCACTTCAAGTTGGGTTAAAAGCTCTGTTTTTTCTGGACCTGTGAAGCCAAGTGCAAGAAATACTAGATCTGCCGGAATAATTTTCTCACTATTCGCTACTGGTTCAAACTTTCCATCAATGAGTTTAGTTTCGATCAGTTTAATCCCAGATAAATTACCTTCTTTATCCTTTAAAAATTCCTGAGTTGAAACAGAATAAACCCGCTCACCTGCTTCTTCATGCGCACTGCTTACTCGATAAATCATCGGATAAGTTGGCCATGGTTGATTGCCTGGTCGCTCTTGCGTTGGGCGAGGCATAATTTCAATCTGCGTAACCGATTTGGCTCCCTGGCGAATTGCAGTACCAAGACAATCTGCTCCAGTATCACCGCCACCTAAGATCACTACATTTTTCCCAGCAGCATTTATCTCAGGAGTAGATTCTAATTCTCCTAATGCTTGTTTATTGCCCCATGGTAAATATTCCATGGCTTGGTACACACCCTTCGCTTCGCGGCCTGGGATATTTAAATCACGCCAATTAGTAGCTCCTATTGCCACTACCACTGCATCATATTTACTCCGCAAAGCTGATCCAGTTATATCTTTTCCAACATTTACATTGGTTCTAAATCTAGTTCCTTCCTGCTCCATCTGATAAAGACGTCGATCCACAATAGATTTTTCCATTTTAAACTCAGGGATTCCATAACGTAGCAATCCACCAATTTTGTCCGCGCGCTCATAGACCGCAACTGTATGACCTGCTCTAGTTAACTGCTGTGCCGCTGCTAAACCTGCGGGGCCAGAGCCAATAACCGCAACTGTTTTGCCTGTTAATCGATCTGGAATTAATGGAACGATTCTTTTTTCTAAAAACGCCTCCTCGATAGTTCGCAACTCAACTTGCTTAATGGTTACCGCTTCGGCGTTGATTGCAACCACACACGCAGTTTCGCAGGGCGCAGGGCACAACCTGCCGGTGAACTCTGGAAAATTGTTGGTTGCATGCAATCGATCGATTGCTTCAGGTTTTTCGCCTCGCCAAATTAAATCGTTCCACTCCGGAATCAAATTCCCTAGCGGACAACCTTGGTGACAAAATGGAATGCCACAATCCATGCAGCGGCCAGCCTGTTTTTGAAGATGAGAAAATTCCTGTTCTTGGTAAACCTCTTTCCAATCTTTAATTCTCACATCAACTGGACGTCGTTTTGGAAGCTCGCGTGGAGTATTGATAAAGCCTTTTGGATCAGCCATTGATCGCCTCCATAACTGCACTCTCAACTGGTAAACCTTCGCGCTGCGCTTTCGCCATTACTTCCATTACGCGAGCGTAATCCCTTGGCATTATTAAAGTTATTCGATTTTTGCTCTTATCCCAATCATTAAGGAGTTCATGCGCTACTTTGGATCCAGTTTCAGTGAAGAATTTTGAAATACTTGTTTTGACAAACTCTTCGTACTTATCGGTCAACGTAAGTAAATCAACCATCTCTGTATTTACTAGAGCAGGATCTAAATCTAAGACAAATGCCATTCCACCCGACATTCCTGCAGCAAAATTACGACCAGTTTTACCAAGCACAAGAACTGTGCCGCCAGTCATATATTCACAACCATGATCGCCAACTCCCTCAACAACTGCATGAGCTCCAGAGTTTCTGACACAAAACCTTTCGCCAACTTTGCCACTTATTAAAAGCTCACCTGATGTAGCCCCATACCCAATTACATTTCCAGCTATTACATTTTCTCCGGAGGCAAAACCGGCTCGTTCATCTGGGCGAATGATTACTCGTCCGCCTGACAAACCTTTACCAACATAATCATTGCTATCACCATAAAGTCTTAAAGTTAACCCTGATGGAATGAATGCTCCAAAAGATTGTCCGGCAGAACCATGAAAAGTTATATCAATAGTGTCTGATGGCAATCCAGTACCGCCAAATTTTCTAGTAATTTCAGTACCAAGCATTGTTCCAACAGTTCTATTTACGTTTCCAACCGGCATTTCAATTCTTACCTCTTTAGAGTTTTCAAGGGCTTCTTTAGCCAGGGAAATCAACTCATTATCTAGGGCATTTTCTAGGCCATGGTTCTGCGTTGTGATATTTCTACGAGCTGTTCCGTTTTCAGGTGC
>CALPKA020000103.1 GCA_943324025.2 Bifidobacterium breve
CTTCATTCACATATGACTGCAGTTCTAGATGAGCATCGAGATAAAGGTGTTGGGCATGCATTAAAAGTTGATCAATGGCATTGGGCAAAGAAAAATAATTACAAAGAGATATCTTGGACCTTTGATCCCTTAGTAAGTCGTAATGCAAAATTGAATTTAATAAAGTGTGGAGTAGATATTGCTTCCTATCATCCAAACTTTTATGGAGATATGCCGGATGCTTTAAATGCCGGCGATGAATCAGATCGCTTAATGGCTAGTTGGAAAGTTGTTGGTGATAATCCAAAGCCAAGAGAGTTAATTACCTCGCCAAAATCAGATGATATTTTGATTGCAATTCCAGAAGATATAGTTGCCATCAGATCCTCTGATTTAGCTGAAAATCTTAGGTGGCGACATAAGGTACGAGATCAATTCTTGAAAGCCTTTGCTCAAGGCGGCCAAGTAGTTGGCTTTTCGACAAATAATGAATATGTTGTGCGGATATGAAGATCCAAGAGATTGAATTAAGAATTATCGAACTACCTCTGGTTCGTCCATTTCGAACCTCATTTGGAACTCAAACCTCACGCCAAGTTTTAATGGTTAAGGTTGTAAATGAAAACGGTACCGCTGGCTGGGCAGAGTGTGTTGCGATGTCTTCACCGCTTTATTCACCTGAGTACACATATGCCTGTATAGATTTAATAAAACGATTCTTGATTCCTGCTTTAAAAAAAGCTGGAGAGTTTAAAGCTGAAGATGTTGCCACAATTTTAAAACCCTACCTTGGCGGACAAATGGCTAAGGCTTCCCTTGAGACAGCAATATTGGATGCGCAATTAAAGGATGAAAAAGTTTCACTTGCTTCTTATTTAGGCGCAACAAAGAGCCGTGTTGAATGCGGAGTATCAGTTGGCATTGCTAACAATTTAGATGCATTGGCTGAAGAGGTGAAGATTTATGTCGATGAGGGATATCGAAGAATTAAATTAAAGATCGAACCAGGGTGGGATATTGAAGCTGTTAAATTGATTCGGGAAATTTACCCAGAGATTCCACTACAGGTAGATGCAAATCAGGCTTACTCAAGATCAGATGGCAAGCATTTAGCCCAGCTTGATCAATACAATTTATTACTGATTGAGCAACCACTAGATGAACATGACATCTTGGGACATGCTTTGCTTGCTAAAGAGGTTAAGACTCCAATTTGTTTAGATGAATCCATTATTTCATTGCAATCAGCACAAGATGCATTAGCGCTAAATGCAACTACTGTAATTAACATTAAACCAGGTCGAGTTGGTGGCTACTTTGAATCAGTAAAGATTCACGATCTTTGTGTTGCAAATAAAATTCCAGTTTGGTGTGGTGGCATGCTAGAAACTGGAATCGGTCGAGCAGCAAATTTGGCATTGGCAGCTTTGCCAGGCTTTACATTGCCTGGAGATACCTCTGCATCATCTCGCTATTTTAAGCAGGATATAACAACACCATTTGTGATGGATGATGGTTATTTAACAGTGCCAAATAAACCTGGAATTGGTGTTGAGCCTGATATGGATTTCTTGAACTCAATAACAACCTCCAAAGAGGTAATTGCTTAATTGAGTATTAGCAGCACGGATAAATTACCTCGCAACGCTCGGATTATGTTGCTGGGTATTGCGTTATCAGCATTGGGCAATGGCTTAGTACTTCCATATACATTTATTTACTTCCACAATATAAGAGGATTTCCAATTGCAGTTGCAGGATTAATCGCAAGTTATGGAGCCTTTTCTTCTTTAGTTATCTCACCTCTTGTTGGAAACTTAATTGATAAGTGGGGGCCAAAACCTGTATTAATCGTCTCATTAATTGTTAGCTCTCTTGGCTTCTCATTGTTAAGCCAGGTTAAAACCATTCCTCAAGCATTTTTTGTGACAACTATTTGTTCAGTTGGACAAGCTGCGATGTGGCCATCACAAAATGCCATCTCAACTGAGTTAACCCCTGAACATTTAAGAGAGCGAATTTTCGGTGCACAATTTGCAATGCTAAATCTAGGAATCGGCATAGGAGGCTTAGTTTCTTCATTAGTTGTCACCTTAGATAATGCCAGAACTTTTGAAATCCTATTTATTGGCGATGGCATGTCATATTTGGTTTATCTCTGCGTTGTTTTAACTTTAAGAGGAGTGGGCAGGAGAAGTGCGTCAGAGCGAATCGAGCGAGCAAAACTTGAAGGCGGCTGGGCTGATGTTGTGGCAGATAAAACATTTGTAAAGTTTTGGTTTGTTGCAATGTTTGCCACCTTACTTAGTTATAGCCAACTAGAGGTCGGCTTTACCGCTTTTGCTACCTCAATATCTGCTTTACAACCTCGAGATTTAGCTTGGGCATATGCGGTAAATACTTTAGTAATTGCAGCCTTTCAACTATGGGTAAATAAGAAGTTACTTTTAATGAAACGAAAGACAGCCATGGCACTTGCTGTTTTATTCTGGGCAGTTGCTTGGGTGGCACTGGCAGCAAGTGGTTTGATTAAAGGAGCGGCATTGGCATTTGTAATTATCTGTCAATTAATTTTTGCATTTGGAGAAATGATTTGGTCACCCATATTGCCATCGGTGGTAAACCAGTTAGCACCTGAGCACTTACGAGGTAGATATAACGCAGCTGGTGCAAATGCGTGGCAAATAGCTTTAATTGGCGGACCTGCAATTGCAGGATCACTCTTAGGTGTTGGTGCACATTGGTATTGGTTATCAGGCTTGATTCTAGGTTTATTGGTAATAAGTTTTGCTGCTAGTCGATTGAAATTACCAGATCGTCCAACAAGTAATATGACAAAATAGCAGAGTGCAAACCAGAGAAGTTTTAGCTCATAAGTATGTAAAGCGGCTTTTCATTGCACGCTTTGTATCAAATTTTGGAAATGGCATGGGGCCAATTGCTTTAGCTTTTGGAATTTTAGCCTTGCCCAATGGTTCAGCAAATATGTTGGGATTAGTGCTTGGTACAACAACTGTAATCTTCTTATTAATGGCACCTTTCGGTGGAGTGATCGCTGATAAGTATGGCCGGGCAAGAATGGTTGGCTTAACAGATATGGCAGCTGGATTAGTTTTATTTATTCAAGTTGCATACTTTGCAACCGGAGATGTTCCACTTTGGGTTTTGCTAGTAACAAATGGATTTTTTGGATTGATGTGGGGAATTTTCTGGCCAGCATTTACTGGCGTGATTCCAGCGGTGTTACCAGAGGCGGGATTGCAAAAAGGTAATGCCCTAAACGCCTTCGTAACAAATGCTGGTGTAATTCTGGGCGCTGCAGCTGCCGGCATATTAATTGATGTTTTTGGTGTGGCATTTACCTTAGCTATAGATGCGGCAAGTTTCTTTTTCTCAGGTTTAATGATTTTTACCTTCAGGCATTTAACTCCAAGGGCAGAACATAGTGAAAATACTATGTTGGATGACTTACTACATGGCTGGCGAGTATTTCTATCTTTTAGATGGATAGTAATTATTGTCGCCGCCTTTTCATTTATTGTGATGTGTTGGGCAGCTGCTGAAAATGTTCTAGGACCATTAATTGCACTTGAACATTTCAATGGCCCAAAATC
>CALPKA020000104.1 GCA_943324025.2 Bifidobacterium breve
TGACTTTTTGCCTTCTCACCAGGATTGTAGATCCAGTAATTGAGATAACAACTGCAAGTAGAAGTCCGGTGTATTGAGTAAGAGTTATTGCATCCTGCGAATAAGCCACACTTCCTAATACGAATGAAAATTCACCAATTTGGCTTACTCCAACACCAAGATGAAATGACGTTGCATTCATTTTTCCTAATTTTGCAACCAATATCGTAGGCAGGCTTTTGAATAAAACCATCATGAGTAATATTAAAAGTGCAAATGGCCATGCATCAGATAGTTGTGATGGTTGAATTAAGGTTCCTATTACAACAAAAAATAGAACTGCAAATAGATCTCGAAAGGGCAGTATTGCCTTTCGAACCTCATCGGTGTCTCGACTTTGATTAATTGTTAGTCCGGCAATAAACCCGGCTAGTGCCATCGGAATGTTAAATACAACTGTTCCTAGAGCAGCTAAAACAAGGCCAAATGAGACAGAGTAGATTAAGAAAAGGTCTCGTTCCCATCGCACAGCCCTAAGTACTTTAGGCAGTATTTTTGATGCAAAAAATGCTAAAACAGCAAATCCAATCAATCCGCCGATTGCAATATATAAAGGAGTTTCACTTTTCCCAAACGCAGTAAGTATTACGGCAGCCAATGCCACACCAACAAGATCTTGGACTAGTGACCAGCCTAAGAGCGCCTCTTCAGTCATAGTGTTTGTAGCCCGCCTTGGACTGCGAGTTATATTAACAATTACCACACTAGATGACATTGCAATACATAAGGCAAGAATTAATGATCCAAAAAATGAAATACCAAGCCAGAAGAAAATTGGTGTTCCAAGCAATACTCCAAGAACCACCTGTGTTGGAACACCCCATAGGAGTGTCTTTTGTTCTCTGCTAATTCGTTTTAGGTCTAACTCAATACCAACCTCAAACAACAGCAACACAACACCAATATCAGCCAGTAAGGCAAGTTGATTGTTCTCCGCTACAAAACCTGGGGTAAATGGTGAAACCAATAGCCCAGTAAATAAGTAGCCAATTACTGAAGGTAAACCAACTCTTCTCGCGGCAAATCCCATGGTTGCTGCCGCTGTTAAAACTACCCCAACATTAAGTACTAAAGGTGCGGTTTCAATTACTGATGCCATCTCTGAATTATAGTGATTATTAACTTTTGAGGCTTTATGTATAACTTTCTCTATAGATAGTTCTCAGGATCAGAATTATGATTGTTTTCTTTCGCAGTAAGTGAAGTTATGCATCAGATTAAAGCCAGCTGATTTATAGAGCCGTTGGGCACTTTCATTGGTATGGTGCACACCAAGACAAAGATATTTCTCACCCAATTTCTCACCAGCAATAAGACACTTTTCTGTTAAGGCTTTCCCAAAACCACGGCCACGAAAATCAGTATGGGTTGCAACGGAGGAGATAATTACCTTCCCGGACTCCCAGCGGCAGAGTGCTGCAACAGCCACTAACTGTTGATTATCTAGAATCTCAACCCATTCAAGGATCTCTTTATTGCCAGGAAATACTGATGATTGTGGAGCATGAAGTTTTAGAAATGCATCAATCTCTTGATCAGATGAAACTCTTGGTTGGAACACATCTGCCTTAATAGTTGGTGCCCAATAACAATCCCACTCATCAACAACTTTGTATTCATCTGGAAGGGATGAGATGGCACGTGAATCAAGTGAGAAGCGATCCCACTCCTTTGGAATTGCAGGGGATGTGCCAAGGGCAACGCCATAGATGCCATTATCTTTCCTCGCGGTATTGAAATTACCTTCATCATCAAACTCAGCATTAATGAAATGGCTCTGCGGAATCCAGGCATCAAAGAAAGGAGAGCCTGGAAAAAGTCGTGCATAGTGAACTGAAGCTTCTTGATGTGAGGTAGTAATAGTGTGCTTGCCTGCCATGTTGGAAAGAGTAGTCAACTTAACTAATCAGAGGCAAGGAGCTATCTAAACTAATATCAGTAAATTACTCTTGGATCTACTGTTAAAAAGTATTAGTAAAAAACAGCTCCATGATCTTTTAGTTAAGACTATCGATTACTTTGCAAAACTGTAACTGCAATTGCAATAACCAAAAAGCCAAGTGCTGCACCAAACTCAGCAACCTTATGCTTTTTACGGATATGAGACAAAAAGGCGCCCAAGAAATAAAGAGTTAAACAGGCTGATGCCAAGATGCCAAGTGCTGGAACCCAGATACCAACTATCACTCCGGCTCCACCTGCTATTTCAAGAAATGCAAGTAATGGAATTAGGTTGGGCTTAACTCCAACCGATGCCATAGAAGCCATGATGTCTGGAACTTTCTTTAATTTTGCAATGGCAGAGCCGATTGAACCAACTGCTAAGAGTGTGCCAAGAATTACTAGGGCGATATTCATTTATTTTCCAACTTTCATAGAGGTTTTGTTTAGTTTTTGTGTATATGCGGTAATTGCGTCTGAGATATCAATTAATGCTCTTAATTGATCATTAGTTAGAGCGGCTCCGAAAAGTCGTTTAACCTCACCTAGCTGCAATGGGATTGCCTTATTGATTAAAGCCTGGCCTTTTTTAGTCATACCGATATAACAACTTCTAGCATCTATTGGGCACTGCTTACGATCGAGCAGACCCTTAGATTGCATACGTGCAATTTGGTGAGATAGCCGGCCATGCTCCCAACCAATTTTTTCAGCTAGATCTGTTGGCCGAATGGCGCCATCAGGGGATGAGTGAATCCCAATAAATACTTGGTACTCAGCCTCACTTAAGCCACATTTTTCACTTAGATGTTTAACTAATGGTGGCAATAAGCTCAATCTAATTTGATGAAAGGCCATCCAAGCATCAATCTGCAAATCAGTTGCAACTTTTGTGCTCACCTATCAATTATAGCCCATTAGTTGACATGTCAAGTTTATTGAGGTATTTTGTTGACATATCAAATAAATCCAAAACAAAGCGAGGAAGATACATGTCATCACTACTTCACATCCAAGTTAGCCCATCTGGCAGCTACTCCGTATCAAGGGGAGTATCAGAGGAGTTTGTCTCTGCATGGAAAGCATCCCATGCTGGCGGAAAAATAATTGATCGAGATCTAACCAAAGAGCAAATACCACACCTAGATAGTGAGGCGATCGCAGCCAATCACACCCCAGCTGATCAACACTCACCGGCGATGAAAGATAAATTTGCATACCGTCTATATCTAGTTAATGAGATTACCGGTGTTGATGAAATTTTAATCTCAACGCCAATGTGGAACTGGTCAATTCCTTCAGCGCTTAAGGCTTACTTTGATCAAATTATTGTGCAAGGAGTTTTAGATGCCTCTGGCAACTCAGGACTTGCGGGCAAGAAGGTTACATTTGTGGTTGCTCAAGGTGGTTCCTATAAGGAAGGAACACCACGTGCTGGTTGGGATTTTGCTACCGGCTACCTAGAGTTGGTTGCCAAAGCATTAGGTGCCACTGATGTTGAAGTAATTTTGGCTGAGTTAACTCTGGCAGGGATTGCTCCGGGAATGGAATCACTAGTTGAGGCCAAGAGTGCTTCAATTGCTGCGGCAAAAGTTGCCGCTCGCA
>CALPKA020000105.1 GCA_943324025.2 Bifidobacterium breve
GAGGAATCTAAATCGATAATTGCTTTTCGTGAAGCCGGCTATAAGTTGCAACTTGAGCTGCAAAAAAATGTCTTAGATAGCTTTGGAACCCACTTTGATGTTTGGTTCTCTGAGAGAAGTCTTTATGAGAATAATTTTTTTGATCACACATTAGATAAATTAAAATCTAATGGGCATGTTTATGAACAAGAGGGTGCAGTTTGGCTTCGCACCACAGATTTTGGTGATGATAAAGACAGAGTAATGATTAAGTCAGATGGATCTTTTGCTTACTTTGCTTCAGATTCTGCCTATTACATCAGCAAACGTGAGCGCGGTTTTAATCTTTGTATTTATATGCTTGGAGCAGATCACCATGGTTATGTTGGTCGAATTAAAGCGATCGCGGCATGCGCAGGGGATGATCAAGATAAAGATGTTGAAGCTTTAATTGGGCAGATGGTAAAAATCATTGAAGGTGGCGAGGAGTTAAAACTTTCAAAGCGTGCCGGAACAATTATTACTTTGGAAGAGTTGGTAGAAAAAGTTGGAATTGATGCCGCTCGTTACACCTTAATTCGATACCCAACAGATACTCCAATGGTGATGGATGTAGATTTATTAAAGAAAAACACCAATGACAATCCGGTTTATTATGTTCAATACGCACATGCTCGAATCTGTGCTGTTCTTAGAAATGCAAAAGATCTTGGGATTGATTTTGGAAATGATTTCTATGCACCTGAACTATTAGTTCACCAACAAGAGCGCGAACTTATTGGCTTACTTGCTGAATATCCAAGAATTGTTGCCTCTGCTGCTCAAATGCGCCAGCCACATCGGGTGGCCAGATTCATTGAAGAGTTAGCAGCGCAATACCACCGTTTTTATAACGATTGTCGAGTATTGCCAATGGGAGATGAAAAACCTGGCAAATTAAACTCAACTCGGGCAACCCTTTCGCAGGCAACAGCACAAGTAATACATAATGGTTTAGATTTACTGGGTGTTAGCGCCCCGGAGAAGATGTGATGACTAGCCAGTATCCGACCTCACTTTTTTCATCCAATTTCAAATTTATAGAGGGCAATCAATTTGGTGGCGAAGTTTTGATTGCAAACTGCGCAGCAAAGAAAATAGTTACAGAGTATGGATCTCCAATATTTGTTTTGGATCAAGATGACTTTTATCTTCGAGCGAAAGCTTGGCAAGCAGCACTTACGCAATCTTTCGGTGGTGGGCAGGTTTACTACGCGGCTAAATCCTTTATTTGTGTTGAGATTGCAAAGTGGCTTAAGGAGTTAAAAATTGGCTTAGATGTCTGCACTGGTGGGGAATTAGCGGTTGCACTTGCGGCAAACTTTCCTGCAAGTGAGATTGAGTTTCATGGGAATAATAAATCTGAGATAGAAATTTCAGCTGCCATCAAGGCAGGTGTAGGAACAATTGTTATTGATTCATTTGATGAGCTATCACGAGTGGCCAAGATTGCAAAAGATATGAATAAGGTTCAAAAAGTCTATTTAAGATTAACTCCCGGCGTTGATGCACATACACATGAATTTATTTCAACTGCTCATGAGGATGTTAAATTTGGCTTCTCAATTGCAAGTGGAGATGCACTGAATGCAATTGATAAGTGTATGTCAGAAGACTCAATAAACTTAGCGGGAATTCACTGTCATATTGGCTCACAAATTTTTGAAGTAGAAGGCTTTAAAGTTGCGGCAGAAAGACTTGTCGGGGTGTTGGCAAGTTTTAAAGATAAGTACTCAACTCAACTTCCTGAGTTAAATATTGGTGGCGGTTATGGAATTGCTTACACGCAGGATGAGAGTGCTATTGCTCCAGATACTGTTATCCCAGCAATTGCTGAAGTAATTAAATCTGAATGCACAAAACTGAATTTATCAGTACCAAAAGTATCAATTGAACCAGGACGGGCAATTGTTGGACCAACGACGACAACTTTGTATGTAGTAGGAACAACTAAAACAGTCACTCTAGAAAATGGTTCAAAGCGTAGATATGTTTCAGTAGATGGTGGAATGAGTGAAAATATAAGGCCAGCACTTTATGGTGCTAAATACTCCGCATACCTTGCCAACCGAACCTCAACTGCAAAACCAATTACAACTAGAGTGGTTGGAAAGCATTGTGAAAGTGGAGATGTATTGATTCCAAATATTGATTTGCCGGAAGATATTAAAGCTGGAGATTTATTGGCGATTCCAGCAACTGGTGCATATGGCCGAAGCATGGCCAGTAATTACAACCATATCCCGCGCCCGTCAGTGATTTCAGTGGTAAATGGCACTGCTCGAGAGATTTTACGCAGAGAAAATGAGTCTGATCTGCTCAATCTGGATGTAGTTCAAGCGCCACGAGCGCTGTCATAAGTTTGAGATACTTCTCCAATGAAAACTCTTAAAGTTGGGATGCTTGGCTGTGGCACTGTGGGCTCACAGGTTGCCCGACTTATGGTGGCGAATAAAGCAGATTTAGCATCTCGCGCAGGCGCAGAGCTTGAATTAGTAAAGGTTGCAGTTCGAGATACCTCAGTAAAACGTGAAGGCATATCTTCAAATCTAATTACCGAGGATGCACAATCAGTTGTAAACGATCCAAGCATTGATTTAATTATTGAAGTTATGGGTGGAATATCACCAGCCAAAGAATTGATTTTAACTGCGCTCAAAAATGGCAAGTCAGTTGTTACTGCCAATAAGGCGCTGCTTGCTAAAGAGGGTGCTGCTTTATATGAGGCGGCAAGTAATGCAAATGTAGATTTATATTATGAAGCTGCCGTTGCCGGAGCGATTCCAATTCTTAGACCACTTCGTGAATCATTAGTTGGCGATCAAGTTTTAAGAATTATGGGAATTGTTAACGGAACTACAAATTATATTCTGACAAAAATGGATGAGTCCGGGACAGCATTTTCTGATGCGTTAAAGCAAGCGCAAGATTTAGGTTTTGCGGAGGCTGATCCAACTGCAGATGTTGAAGGATTTGATGCAGCAGATAAAGCTGCGATTTTGGCTGGACTTGCTTTTCATTCAAGAGTTACAGATAAAGATGTTTACCGTGAAGGCATTACCAAGATAACTGCAGCAGATGTAAAGGTTGCAAAAGCAATGGATATGGTAATTAAATTGCTTGCAATTACTGAACTTACTTCAGAGGGTGAAATTTCAGTTCGTGTTCACCCAGCACTAATTTCAAGAAATCATCCACTAGCTTCTGTACGGGAATCATTTAATGCCGTCTTTGTTCAAGCCAAGTCTGCTGGTGAAATGATGTTTTATGGCCGAGGTGCTGGTGGGGAGCCGACTGCAAGTGCGGTGCTCGGAGATTTAGTTGCCATTGCCCGACACAAAGTTCTGGGTGGGATTGGTCCAAAAGAGAGTGATTATGCATCTTTAAAAATTGCTGCAATTGGGCAGACTAAAACAAGGTATCTAATTCGATTAAATGTTGCTGATAAACCAGGTGTTTTGGAGTCAGTTGCTCATGTTTTTGCATCTCATGGTGTTTCAATCCAAACAGTACGTCAGAGCGGAATTGGCGATAAAGCAGAGTTAATTGTTATGACAC
>CALPKA020000106.1 GCA_943324025.2 Bifidobacterium breve
ATGAAAATCTGCCTTTACACCAAACTCACTAGCATGGCGGGTGTTATCTGCAATCTCACCAGCATGTAACAAAGCTTTGGTTGGAATACATCCTTTATGTAGGCAGGTTCCGCCCAATTTATCTTTCTCAATTAAAACTACCTTTTGGCCCAGTTGAGATGCGCGAAGTGCTGCGGCATATCCACCACTGCCGCCACCGAGAATTACTAGATCAAAATCGGCCATGAGGTAATCCTGCCACGAATTGACCCTGCTGATAAACCAGCCAGTTTGCCGACATTATGACTGTGATGAAGCCAACTCAGCTAATTGCACAAGTGAGCGCAGACCGATACCGGTGCCACCAACTGGCGTATAGCCATGTGCATTTTTTTCATTGTAGGCAGGCCCTGCAATATCCAAATGAAGCCATGGAGTTTGCGGGTCAATAAACTCTTTCAAGAATAAACCAGCCACCAACATTCCACCCATTCGATCGCCAATGTTTGCAAGATCGGCAACCGGGGAGTCAAGTGATGCTCTAAGTTCTACTGGAAGTGGCATTGGCCAAAATGATTCACCAGCAATCTCAGCTGCTAATAAAAACTGACTACTAAACTCTTCATTGTTGGTCATTACTGCAGAGGTTCTGGTGCCAAGTGCTACCACTTGCGCTCCGGTCAATGTTGCAACATCAATAATTCCGTCCAACCCTCCAGATTTTTTACCAACCTCTGCCGCTTTAACTAAAGCATCTGCTAATACCAATCTTCCTTCAGCATCTGGGTTTAAAACTTCAACAGTTTTTCCACCATAAATAGTAATAACATCACTTGGTCTTGTGGCATTGTCGCTAACCATGTTTTCAGCAAGTGGTGCCCAGCCATCTACTGCAATAGGCAGCTTTAATTGTGCGATCGCAAAAACGGCGCCGATAACGGCGGCTGCTCCAGACATATCTGATTTCATTGCTTCCATGCCATTGGCAGGTTTTAAGGCTAGCCCACCAGTATCAAATGTGATTCCCTTGCCAACAAATGCATAACGCTTTTTAGCTTTTGCGGGGGAGTATGTGACATGCAAAAGTCTTGGCGGATTTGCAGATCCTTGGCCAACAGCAATGATCCCGCCAAAGCCTGATTTTTTAAGTGCACTATCTGTAATGATCTCAGCTTTGACGCCGTACTTTGAGGCTAGTTTCTTAAGCCGCTGCGAAAATGAATCTGGGGTTAAATGACTTGGCGGAGTGTTGATTAAATCTCGTACTAAAAAAGTTTGCTCGGCGATAATTTCAGCACGTTTTGCTGCTGCTTTTGCTTGAGCGGTCTCGGTAAATTTAGAGTAAACACTGACAGATCCAAGGGGCGCCTTTTGTTCTGCCTTTGTGTTGCCCAAAAACTCAGTAAATGTATATGCACCTAGTGCTGCACCTTCTGCAATTGCAGATAACTCAACTACTGATTTATGTGGCAAAGCAAAGGTTGCCATCTTGTTGCCATGCAGCTCTCTGGCGGCAGCTCCTGCTGCACGACGCAAAGTTTCAGCATTTAAATTTGATGAGCCATCTCCTAAGCCGGTGAAGATTACTAACTTGGTATTTTTGCCCGGCAATTTAATAACCTCATCGGCTTTTGCAGTGGCACCAATTGCAGTTAAGGTGGTGAGTAAGGAGACGCTTTCTAGTTGCGCTCCATTAGATTCAATCTGAAGTTTGTTATTTACTTTGGTAAGTCCAACCACCAAGATATCGCTATCTACTTTGGTAGTTAATTTAACCTTGACCATATCGCTCCTGTTTGCCAGAGGGGAAAGTTTGAACTTCAAATACCTGCCAATCCTAAGGGATTGTAGAAAAAGGTGATAATTCGGTATTTGAGTGTAGATTTGCGCTATGAACAACTCACCACTTTCAGATCGTCATCTTCAGCTAAATGCCAAGATGGCCGATTTCGGCGGTTGGTTAATGCCAATTGAGTATGCACAATCTGGCGTAATTGCTGAGTACACATCGGTCCGCGAACGAGTTGGTTTATTTGATGTTTCACACCTTGGCAAGATATCAATTAAGGGTGAGGGTTCTCTTGCGTTTTTGAATCAAATGGTCACAAATGATTTAACCCGTATCGAAGCAGGTCAGGCTCAATACAACCTGCTCTGTAATGAAAATGGCGGAGTGGTTGATGACTTAATTGTTTACAAATACTCCGATTCAGATCTTTTCTTGATTCCAAATGCGGCAAACACCACAGCAGTTTTTCAGATGTTAAAAGCAAGTGCACCATCAACATTAACGCTAGTAAATCAGCACAAGGATTATGCAGTTTTAGCATTACAGGGCCCAGACAGTGTTAAAGCCTTGGGTTTATTAGGGATCGAATCTGATCTTGATTACATGGCTTTTAAATCTGCCAAAATCGAATCCTCTGATGTGATTTTGTGCCGAACTGGTTATACCGGTGAGCTTGGGTTTGAGATTATTCCAACTTGGTCTGATGCTGAAAAAGTGTGGGACAAATTAGTCCAAATCGTGGATCAATTAAATGGTGCGATTTGTGGATTGGGAGCGCGGGATATTTTGCGAACAGAGATGGGCTACCCACTGCATGGCCATGAGCTCTCACTTGATATTTCACCAGTTCAAGCCAGTGCTGGTTGGGCAGTTGGATGGAGTAAACCAAAATTTAGTGGCAGAGATGTTCTAGTTAAGCAAAAAGAGGGCGGAACTAAGTTAAAACTTAAGGCAATTTTGGCAAATGATCGAGCAATTCCTCGCAAAGATATGAAAGTTAAAGACTTAGCAGGTAATGAAATCGGAGTTGTTACCAGCGGGACCTTTTCGCCAATCCTTAAAAAAGGAATTGGCTTGGCTTTGATCGATTCAAATGTCAAAAAAGATGATCAATTATTGATTGATATCCGGGGAGCTGATGCACCTTTTACAGTGGTCCCACTTCCATTTGTGCCATCTAAAGTTAGATAAAGCCAAGCCAGTTCTTTAAAACTTTTTTAGCAAGCAGCCCAAAGACGCCATGCGTACTCTGCGATTACTGTGCCGGTGTAAAGAACTGCAAGGTGGGCAAAAAGTCCAAGAACTTTTGCTACCAAGGATTTGCTGGCAGTGGTTTTTTCCACGCGAACAATTACTGGTGCATTATGGCTAGATAACATTTGGACTCCTACTCCGGAAACTTAACATTACCATTATCGGCAAAGACAAAGGCAACTGAATCACCGTGATTTAGTTTTAAGTCAGCGACCCCGACCTCAGCCCATGCCCATTTGGTATTTAAATCAGCTGGGTTAGGAATGGCTTGTTTACGCTTTTCAAGAACGGCCCAATAGGCAAACTCAGCCGGCATCTCCTTGCAGCTTTCAATGTAATCCTCATGGCCTTTAATACCAATTGGTTCATCTACTTTAGGTAGATTATTTAATCGACAAACTACCGCTGTTCCGTATTTGTCTGTGCCCTGGATTTTAAAATTTGAATTTTCCATCAACTCAAGGGCGGTGATTTCACCCTCGGTAGCTAGACATTTTTCATATGGTTTAGCATCTGCATCAAGTACGCCGTAGTCAATTACTACATTTAC
>CALPKA020000107.1 GCA_943324025.2 Bifidobacterium breve
AAGTATCAAAGTGCTTTCCATACTCCTTAAACTCTACCTTGCTTGCAACGTGCGCGTTCCAGATACGAGCACCATCTAAATGCATGGCTATGCCTAATTTCTGAGTCTTACTTCTTAATTTTTTGATCTCTTCAATTGGTTGAACTGTTCCACCGCCAAAATTGTGAGTATTCTCAATAGCGATTGCAGTTGTTGAAACTAGGTAGGGCCCAGAATCAGGTTTTGCGATTTCTAATGCGTCTTCAGCTTTTAACAGGCCGCGCTCTGCAAGCCAAGTTCTGGTAGTAATTCCACTAAATACTGCCCCTGCACCAAGTTCAGCTCGAACAATATGAGAGTTAGTTTCAGTTAGTAATTCCTCCCCGGGTGCTACAAGCATTCGAATTGCTAACTGGTTTGCAAGTGAACCGGTTGGACAAAACAAGGCTGCTTCATGCCCAAAAAGCTCGGCAACTCGTTCTTCCAAGGAATTTACTGTTGGATCTTCACCATAAACATCATCGCCAACGGGTGCAGAAGACATGAATTTTCGCATTTCATCTGATGGTTTAGTTACCGTGTCAGACCTTAAGTCAACAAGTTTATTACTCAATTTTAGTAACCCCCGGTTTTGAACTTCTTGAATCAGACCAAATTACCATTCCCATTGCGATCATTACTAGTGTACCGCCGGAGATTATTCTTAATGTAAGTGGATCGTTATCAAAATATAGACCGAAGAAGAGTGCAAAGGGTGTTTCCATGGCCAGTAGCACGCCTGCAACCGTTGCGCTCATAACTGATTGAGCTTTTGTCTGGATAAGAAACCCAAGAAAGGTTGCAAAAAAAGCTGTATATAGAACTGCTGACCAAACTGAATTATCTGGCGGAGATTGGTAACCATCAATTAAACAGAAAATAGAAAAAATGCTGCCTGAAACTAGAATTTGAATTAAGGTAAGGGCGTAGGTATTTTTCCCATCACTCCATTCACCCAGTGCAACAATTTGTCCAGCAAAGAGCAGAGCTGAAATCAGAACCAAAATTTCACCTATTCCAACGGAGATTCCGTTATAAGAAATCAAATACAGTCCAATAGTTGCAACTAGCACTGCTAGCCATTGAATCTTAAAGATATGGCGCTTGAGTAGTATCCAAGAGATCAAGGGTGTGAATACCAAATACAAGCCAGTAATGAATCCAGTATTCGAAACAGTTGTTTGGGTTAACCCAAATGTTTGAAAGATAAATCCACTACAAAGTAGCAGACCAGCAAGAACAGCTTTTGTTACAAACTTCCTATCTAGACCTACCAAAGCTCTAGGTTTGTATATAAACATGAATAAGGCTGCTAGCGCAAAACGTGTTGCTAAAAATGAATACACATCTTGTTTAACTAGAGAATCCTTCATCACTAGAAATGCTCCACCCCAGACTGCAGTGGTTGCCAATAAACCTAGATACAGGAAGAATTTAACTTTCACTTCTTGCCTCGCATTTTCTTTAGGAGGGCAACTTCACTTCCATGCTCTGGCTCCGCTCCAGGAGTTTCTAGGATTAGCGGTGCGTTAGCTACTGCGGGATGGGCAAGAAGCTCGGCGAATGGTTTAACGCCAATTTCACCTTTACCAAGATTCTGATGACGATCCTTTAAATTCCCACAGATATCCATCGAATCATTTGCGTGAATTAATTGAATTCGCTCTAATCCGACAACTTCAACCAATAAATCTAAAGTTTCCTTCATGCCACCTGGTTTTTTAATATCATGCCCAGCAGCAAATACATGGCATGTATCTAAACAAACGCCAACTTTTGGATGCCACTCCAATGCATCAAAATATTTGGTCAAATCATCTAGTTTTTTGACCAAAGATTGACCTTGGCCTGCAGTTGGTTCAAGTAGTAACCAAGGATCATCATCCTTAAGATTTTTAAGAATAGGCATAACACCTTCGTGAATTTGCTTCCAAGCTTTAGCAACATGATTCTCATCAACTGCTGATCCGGTGTGAACAACTACACCTTGAGCACCTATTTCTCGTCCTCGCCTTAGTGAATACTCTGTGGCAGAGAGTGAATTTTCATAAGTAGAAGCAGTTGGGGAACCTAGATTTATTAAAAACGATGCGTGAACATATGTCTCGATATCTAAATCACTAGTTTTAGTTTTAAAGGCTTCGTCCATCGCTGGATTTGGTGCCGAGGTTGCCCATGTTCTTGGACTTGATGCAAATACTTGAATCGCCTCAGCTTTTATTGTTTGAGCATATTCAATTGATCTAGTTGCCATTCCACCTGAGGTTGGAACGTGCGCCCCAATTCTCGGAGTAGTTATTTCTTTGGCCATCAGGGGAGCCTACCTGAGAGTTGGTGCCAATCTTCTATCTGAGTGTCAGAGTGATAACGGCGCCTTGTTTAACTTTGGTGCCAATGTTAGGTGAAATGTTATTAACCTTTCCTGACCCCTTGATTGTTACTCTCAAACCGAGGTTCTCAAGATCCAAAGTTGCATCATTCTTACTCTTACCTAAGACATTTGGAACAAATACAAATTCAGGTCCCTTTGAAACAACCAATTCAACCTTGCTGCCCAGATCTATTGAATCTGATTTATCAGGTGATTGAGAAATCACTTGCCCCTTAAATATGTTATCGCTGAATTTATATGAGACATTTACATCAAAACCACTATTTGTTAATTCTGAAAGCGCTTCATCTCCACCTTTGCCAATATAGGAAATCAATCCAACTTTTTCTATTCCTTTACTAACATCAAGATTAATAATTGACTTTCGCTTAACCTTTTCACCTGTCTTTGGATCAGTCCGAATAACAATACCTTTTTCAATTTTCATATCGAATACTTCATTTATATCACCGGCAGTTAATCCCAATTCACTAATTTTCTGCAATGCAGCATCAGGGGTTAGTCCTGCTAGGTTGGGGATTTCTATTCTTTCTTGGCCCTTTGAGATTATTAAGCCAACAACTCCAGCTGGAGAAACCTTTCCTCCTCCACCAGGTTGGCTAGAAATAATTTTACCTTTGGGAATATCTTCACTGAAAACCTCTTCAACCACCTCTGTAGCTAAACCAAGATCTGCAAGTGATTTACTAGCCTCTGATTGAGTTAAACCAACAAGAGATGGTACGGAAATTTTTCCAACCCCAAGAAATTTATATCCGCCAAATACCAAACCAAAAACTAAAAGCAGTGCGATAATTCTATTTCGCTTAACTCTTCGAGATACTTTACGTTTTTTGGTTGCCACTGAATCCTCTGGGTTGGTAACTACTATGGGCTTAGTAGAGATTAATTGCGCAGTTTTTTCCTTCAAACCTCCAAATGCTAAGCCTACGGAAACTTTGCCACGCTTAGATATTTTATGCTGCACTGGGGGCAAATCAAGTTCTAAACTCATTTGTCTGCGTTTTGGATCTATTTTTGCTTGAATATCTCGTATCTGATTTAGTAATTCCTCAGCATCTTTAGGTCTTTGATCAGGGTTTGGGGCTGTGATCGAAAATAACAAATCAGAAACTACCTGCGGGACTTCTGGTTTAAGTGTTTGAATATT
>CALPKA020000108.1 GCA_943324025.2 Bifidobacterium breve
AGGAGCTATTGGAATAGGTGGTGATAGCGCTGGCGGAAATTTAGCCTCTGCTATTGCACTTAGAGCCCGAGATGAGGAGTTAACTCCTCTTGCTTTTCAGCTTCTAATTTACCCATGCAATGACATTAGTATGAATTACAAATCTGCAACTGATTTTGCTGAAGGATATGGTTTAACAACAACAGCAATGAAATGGTTCTGGCAACAATATCTACCAAAGGAAGAATTCAAATCAAACCCATATGCTGTTCCAGCTTTGGCAAGAAATCTTCGAGGAACGCCCCCTGCAATAGTCATTGCCGCTGAATTTGATCCATTAACTGATGATGCAAGAAATTATCACAAAAAATTGATTGCAGATTCAGTTCCAGCAGTTTATCGAGAGTATCCAGGACAGATTCATGGATTCTTCAATCTAGGTGGCGTTACTGATGATGCGCAAACACTATACTCAGATATCGCAACTGAAATTAATGCAATCTTGGGAAGGCACAAATAATTGACTAAAGTTGGTTGGGGAAGATTTGCCCTTGTAGGCTTTCTTTGGGGTACGCCATATTTATTTATAAAGGTCGCTGTTGAAGAGATCTCACCATCCACAATAATTTTTTTTCGAGTCCTAATTGGCGCCTCAGTCCTTTTGCCATTGGCTTTAATGCAAAAGAATATTTCAATACCTAGAAAGTATTGGCATATTGTTTTAATTTACACAGTCGCAGAGTTAATTGGTCCATGGTTCTTAATTACGCACGCTGAACAAAAAATTTCCTCAGGTTTAGCAGGACTACTTGTTGCAACAGTTCCAATTTGGGCAGCCATTTTTGCCTCCCTTACTGGCGATCATACGGTTTGGCATAAATCCAGAGTTTTTGGATTGGCTATAGGGTTTGTTGGCGTAGTAGCAGTTGTCGGAATTGAATCCATCAGCGGCAGGCAAGATTTAAAGTCAATTGGAATGGTTATTCTGGCTGCTATTGGTTATGCCTACGCAGTAAACATGATTAATCGGAAAATTCCACATGTGTCAGGAATTGCTTTAAATGCCTGGGCAATGATAATTACAACAATCTTCTATTTCCCATTTGCAATAACTCATTGGCCAACACAAACACCATCTGTTCAAGCAATAGCATCGGTTGCATCCCTTGGGATATTTTGCACGGCAATAGCTTTTATTCTATTTTTTAAATTGCTTGCCGAAGTTGGACCACCAAGAGCATCACTGATAACTTATTTAAATACTGCAGTTGCGGTATTGCTAGGTGTAATTTTATTGGGTGAGCCACTAACTTTAGGAATCCTGCTTGGTTTGCCGCTGGTCCTTATCGGTTCTTACTTTGCTAGTCGGAAAGTTCGTCTGTAAACCCTAGCTTTGCCAATAGTTTTGGATCTGTTTGCCACTCTTTAGATACCTTCACATGAATCTGCAAGAACACCTGCATACCAACAATATTTTCAATTGATTTTCGAGCAAGAGTTCCGATTGCCTTCAATTTACTTCCTTGCGGCCCAATGATTATTCCTTTTTGACTATCACGCTCAACGTGCAATGTGGCGCTGATATCAAAGATTTTTCCATTCTCTCGCTCACCCATCTCCTCAATTGTCACCATAACCGAGTGCGGCAGCTCTTCATATAATTCTTCAATTGCAGCTTCCCTTATGAGATCTGCAAACATTAACTCTTCTGCTTGATCGGTATTTATGTCAGTTGGATATAAGGCTGGTGATTCAGGTAAATTCTTAGAAAGTAACTCTAATAGCAACTGAGTTTGATCTAGATTTTTTGCCGACACGGGGATGATTTCAGCTTTTTGTAAATTCAGCCTTATTGCAAACTCATTAACCTTTGTTAGTTTGACAGCTAACTCTGATTTTGAAATTGCATCGGTTTTGGTGATAACAAAAAATATTGGTTGATTACCTTTTATTTGCTTTGCGATGTACTCATCTCCGGCGCCAATTTCTTCATTTGCGGGCAGGCATAACAAGACTGAATCTGTTGATGAAATATTCTCATTAACCATTGAGTTCAATCGAGTTCCAAGTGCAGTTTTTGGCTTATGCATTCCTGGTGTATCAACGACAATCATTTGAAAATCTTCACGATTAATAATTCCACGGATCGGATTTCTTGTGGTGTTTGGGTGATGTGAAGTAATCACAATCTTCGTTCCAACTAAAGCGTTTACCAGAGTTGATTTGCCAGTATTTGGGCGGCCGATAATTGCCACAAAGCCAGCTCTAAAGTTATTCATTACCCTTATTCTCTCACCTTTTAACTACTGTGATTGCAAGGGTCGAATCACCTGAAGAATCTCGGCAAGAGTAGTTGCAATATCGGCCACTCGGTCAGCGATCAAACGATGGCAACCTGCGCTTAACGGAGAATCAATTTGACCAGGAATTGCAAAAACTGGCCTGAAGATCTCTGCAGCATCTCGAGCTGTTCTGATTGACCCACTTACATACTCCGCCTCAACAACAACTGTCGCAGATGATAGAGCTGCGATTAACCTGTTTCGAATAAGAAATAGTGCTGGTGCAGTTGGCGTGTCAGGCATTGCTTCAGAGATCAATAATCCCTGCTGATTAATTTGATCAAAGAGCTTCTTATTCTCAACCGGGTATAACTTGTTAAATCCACCGGCCAGCACTGAAATCGTTTCCCCCTTTGCTTCAAGGGTTGCGCTGTGTGCCTGAGTATCAATTCCATAAGCCCCACCACTTACAACTACAAGTTGGGCTGCCACCGAATCTGTTGCTAATTTACTTGCAACTTGAAGCCCGTAATTTGTTGGTTTTCGACTACCAACTATAGATATGGAGTTAGTTAGATTCTGAAGTACCTTTCTATTTCCTCTAATCACTAAGCCAACTGGTGGTGCTGCTAGATCATTTAATTGACTAGGCCAATCATGATCTTCACTGGTTATAAAAGATGAGTTTGCAGCCAATAGATCAGCCTGTAACTTTGAAATTTGAAGTGATGCCAACTGTTCCTTTATTTTCAAATATCCGGTGATTTTTTCATAGTAGTTTTTCTGAGTTAGTCGTTCATATACTTTAACTACACCATGGCTATTTATCTCAGATATCCAAAATTGATTTGTTGGCTCAACTATGGCAAAAAATAATAATTTAATAGCTTTTTCATCTAGCATGAGGTGAGAATAACTAGAAAGTAAAGAATTACTTGATCCCAATCTTAAATATGTGAATTATTCCTACTTCAAGATTGCTGAAATATTTGCGAAGGATTTACGGTGGATTGGTAATACGCCATATTTCTTGATTGCATCAGTATGTAATGCAGTGATATACCCTTTGTGGTTTGCTAATCCATAATTTGGATACTTTTTATCCAGCTCAATCATTATTCGATCTCGGTAAACCTTGGCCAAGATAGAGGCTGCACTAATCGATATTGCCACCTTATCCCCTTTCCATACAGAAAGATTTGGAATTGTTAATCCAGGAATCGGATACCCATCAGTTAGGAC
>CALPKA020000109.1 GCA_943324025.2 Bifidobacterium breve
AAGCCGATTGAAAAAAGTTGATCTTCGCTAGTTAAAGTTCTTGAATCAGTTCCGTGTTTCATGTAAGGGCCGTATCTGCCATTTTGTACAGTAATAATCTCATCTTGATAAGTTCCAAGCGTGCGTGGCAATGACAACAAACGCAGTGCATCAGATAAATCAACAGTGTCTAATGACATAGTTGATAACAAAGATGCAGTCTTTGGTTTAGGAGCATCCTTCTTCTTACGCTTTTTCTTAGCACCCTCTTCAACAATCTCTTCAGGAAATACTTCAGTGATGTATGCGCCAAATCTTCCAGACTTTGCAATGACTTCCAATCCAGTTTCTGGATCAGTTCCTAGTTTTCGCTCACCAGAAGGTTTTGCTAAAAGTTCAATTGCTTTTGGAAGTGTTAGCTCATCTGGCGCCATTTCCTCTGGAATGTTGGCAAATTTTCGATCATCACCTTGTCCTTGTTGCAGGTATGCACCAAAGCGTCCAACTCTTATTTCAATATCTTCACCCATTTTCATGGTGTTAATAGCCTGTGCATCAATTGCACCAAGATCTGCAGATAAATCAGCTAGGCCAGGATTATTCTCGCTGCCGTAAAAGAATTGAGTAAGCCAAGCAACCCGCTCCTCTTCACCATTTGCAATTCGATCTAAATCCTCTTCCATGGATGCGGTAAATTCATAATCAATTAGCTTTGTAAAGTGTTGCTCTAGTAATCCTGTAACTGAAAATGCTAAAAATGTAGGAACTAGTGCTCGGCCACGCTTTGCAACATAACCTCTGTCTTGAATAGTCTGCATAATTGAAGCAAATGTTGAAGGTCTTCCAATTCCTAACTCCTCAAGCTTTTTCACCAAAGTTGGTTCGGTATATCTAGCTGGTGGTTTAGTTTCATGTCCTTCACAGCTGTACTCAGTTACCTTTATTTTCTCGCCAACACTCATCGCAGGAAGTCTTCGGTCACTTTCATCTACCTCGGCCTTTTCCTCCACAATATCCTCATAGGCTGCAAGAAATCCGGCAAAGGTTATAACTGAACCGTTAGCACGGAAAATCGCATCACTTCCAGATTTAGTTTTAACATCAAAATCAACTCGCATTTGTTGTTTCTTTGCATCCGACATTTGGGATGCGATGGTGCGCTTCCAAATTAAATCGTAAAGTGCAAACTCATCCCGGGATAACTCTGGTGCTAATTCACCTGGTGTTCTAAATGTTTCACCTGCTGGGCGAATAGCTTCATGTGCTTCTTGTGCATTTTTAGTTTTGCCTTCATAAACTCTTGGAGTTGCAGGAACAAACTCTTTTCCATAAAGAGCCTGTGCAGATGAGCGAGCAGCAGATATTGAAGAGGAAGAAAGTGTTACTGAATCTGTACGCATATAGGTGATGTAGCCATTTTCATATAAGCGTTGTGCAATTCGCATCGTTAATTGAGCTCCCCAGCCAAGGCGCGAACCAGCATCTTGTTGCATTGTTGAGGTGGTAAATGGTGGCTTAGGTCGTTCTGTTCTAGGTGACTCCTCCATGGATTTAACAACTAGTACTTGACCATTTAATGATTGAACTAATTCTCTAGCGCCTGCTTCATCTAGCAATAAAATATTTGCAGCCGCTTTGTCTTTAATTCCACCATTTGCATCAAAGTCATTGGTGGCTGCAACTCGCTTGCCATCTAAAGATAGTAATCGCGCGGAAAATCCTGGCTCGCATTGGGCTGCCAGATCCCACCAAGCAGAGGAAATAAAAGCCATGCGTTCACGTTCTCGCTCAACAATTAATCTAGTAGCAACAGATTGCACGCGGCCTGCTGAAATTCTTGGCATAACTTTCTTCCATAACACTGGTGAAAGTCGGTATCCATATAGTCGATCTAAAACTCTTCTGGTTTCCTGGGCATCAACTAAGCGGTAATCTAAATCGCGAGTTTCTTTAGCTGCTTTTTGAATTGCATCTTTGGTGATTTCATGAAATACCATTCGGCGCACTGGAATTTTAGGACGCAAAACTTCAATTAAATGCCAGGCAATTGCTTCGCCTTCGCGATCCTCATCCGTTGCCAGAATTAGCTCATCAGCATCTTTCATTAAATCTTTTAACTCAGCGACTTTAGATTTTTTATCTGGATTAATTACATATAAAGGAGCGAAATCCTCTTCAATATTTACGCCTTCTTTAGCCCAAGCAAATTTCTTAAACTCTTTTGGTATATCAGCAGCTCGCTGTGGCAGATCGCGAATATGACCAACGGAGGCTTCAACTACATATTCATCCCCTAGAAAGGAGCCAATTTTGCGCGCCTTTGCAGGGGACTCAACAATTACTAACTTTGTTCCCAAAGTACTTCCTTCTTAACCTAAATGGGGAAGAGTAAAACTAATTAGGCGATTGCAGTTGCGCGTTTACGGTTTCTGACAAGAGCCCAGATAATTACTGCAGTCGCAAGGAGTGCAATAACCATATTGGTGCTTTCGTTGCCATCGAGAGTAAACCCAACAATTGCTGGCGTAATTAGCAACCCAACCAAGTTCATTACCTTAATCAATGGGTTAATTGCAGGACCAGCGGTATCTTTAAATGGATCGCCAACAGTGTCGCCAACAATAGTTGCCTTATGTGCTTCAGATCCCTTACCGCCAAACTTGCCATCTTCAATCATCTTCTTAGCGTTATCCCATGCACCACCTGAGTTTGATAGGAATACTGCCATTAAAGTTCCAGTTCCAATTGATCCAGCAAGATATGCACCAAGGGCGCCAACACCTAAACCAAATCCAACTGCAATTGGTGCCATTACTGCCAATAAACCAGGGGTTGCAAGTTCACGTAATGAATCGCGAGTACAAATATCAACTACACGACCATACTCTGGCTTTACTTTGCCAGTCATAATTCCTGGATACTTTTTAAATTGTGCGCGAACTTCAACCACAACCGCACCTGCTGCTCGAGATACTGCATTGATTGCAAGTCCTGAGAACATAAACACCACAGCTGCACCGATGATTAATCCAACTAAGTTTCTTGGATCTGCAACATCTAGCACGCCCTGGAACTCAAGCACCTGATCTTTAACAACCAAGCCTTTTTCAAGTACAGAGTTCTTAATCGCATCAGTGAATGCACCAAACAATGCTGTCGCGGCAAGCACTGCAGTTGCAATTGCAATTCCCTTAGTAATTGCCTTTGTAGTGTTTCCAACTGCATCAAGGGAGGTAAGGATCTTTGCGCCTTCACCCTTAACATCGCCACTCATTTCCGCAATTCCTTGTGCGTTATCTGAGATTGGACCAAAGGTATCCATTGCAACAATTACGCCAACAGTTGTTAACAATCCTGTTCCGGCAAGTGATACTGCAAATAGTGAAAGAACAATTGAGCCGCCACCTAACAAGAAGGCACCAAACACAGCTGCTGCAATTAATAATGCTGAGTAAACAGCTGATTCAAATCCAACTGAAATACCAGCAAGAATTACTGTTGCAGCACCTGTCT
>CALPKA020000110.1 GCA_943324025.2 Bifidobacterium breve
AGCTGGCCACGCAGTTAAAAGAGTTTGGGATTCTTACTGGTCCGTTAGGCTCAAAGTATCTGCGATTAGTAACGCATATGGATTTAACAGATGCAGATATCGAAATAGTTAATAAAGTTCTACCAGATTTGCTAGATCGCGCCCTCAAGTCGAAGTAGTTTTTCTTTAATCGCAACACCGTAGCCGTAATTACCCAAAGTGCCATCGCTTTTAATAATTCTATGACATGGAATTATTGGAGCAATTAGATTGTTTCCACACGCAGTTCCTGCAGCACGAAAAGCGGCTGGTGATCCCGCCTTCTTTGCTAATTGGGCATAGGAAATTGTCATCCCAGCAGGAATAGCCCGCATTACTCTCCATACCTTCTGTGAAAATTGAGCACCAGGTTGTCTAACCTGAATTAGACTCAAGGCATCTAAACCTCCCTCAAAGTAATTATCAATTAGCTTTGAAATTTTCGGTATCTTCTCTATTGGTTCTATTTTTCTAAGCTTGTCATTTGGGGATAATCGGTTTTGCAATGAATTCAACGATTTAAATCCTGCGGCTATTAATATGCCGCTATCAGCAATTAAATAGATATTTCCAACTGGCGTCTTTTGAACAGCTGAGACCAACATGATTAATTATGAGAAAGACGTATTGTTATTTTTTACGATCCCGAAGCATTTCAGCAACCAAGAATGCTAATTCTAGGGATTGTGTGTGATTTAATCTTGGATCGCATGCGCTTTCATATCTTGAAGACAAATCCTCATGACTTATCGCATCTCCCCCACCAACACACTCAGTAACATCATCACCAGTTAGTTCGATGTGGATTCCACCTGGATGTGTCCCTAATTTTTTGTGAACTTCAAAGAAGCCTTTAACTTCATCGATCACATCATCAAATTTACGAGTTTTATACCCACTTGGAGCTTCATAGGTATTGCCATGCATAGGATCGCACACCCACAAAACAACTGCGCCGGATTTAGTAACTGCATCCACTAGGGCAGGCAGTTTTTCTCGAATTAAACCAGCTCCCATGCGGGTGATGAAAGTTAAACGTCCCGGCTCATTCTTAGGGTTTAATTTTTTAATAATCGCAAGAGCCTCGTCAGGTGTTGTTTTAGGACCAAGCTTTACGCCGATTGGGTTGTGAATTTTTGCAGCAAAATCCATATGAGCACCATCTAGTTGGCGAGTGCGCTCACCAATCCATACGAAGTGCGCAGAAACATTGTAAGGATTATCAGTGCGTGAATCGATTCTAGTAAGTGCCTTCTCATACTCAAGAATTAACGCTTCATGGCTTGAGTAAAAATCCACAGACTTAAATGATTCTGGATCAACACCAGCTGATTGCATGAATTGAATGGCTCGACCAATTTCGTTAGCCATCTCCTCATACCGTGCACTAAATCTCGCATCAGCTGCAAATCCTTTATTCCAGCTTTGCACCTGTCGCAGATCAGCAAATCCACCCTTGGTAAATGCTCGAACTAGGTTCAAGGTTGCAGATGAGGTGTTATATACCCGGACTAAACGCTTTGGATCTGGAGTTCGAGCTTGCTTTGTAAACTCAAGATCATTTACCGCATCCCCTCGATAAGCCGGCAAGGTCACGCCATCTCGAGTCTCATTGTCATTACTTCGAGGCTTTGCGAACTGACCTGCCATTCGACCAACTTTAATTACAGGTAGGGATGAGAAGTATTGAAGTACTGCAGCCATTTGAAGGATTGTCTTAATTCTATTTCTGATTGAATCTGCAGTTGCTGCAACGAAAGTTTCTGCGCAATCTCCACCTTGTAACCAAAATGCATTACCAAGAGCTGCTTCAGCTATTCGATTCTTAAGATTGTCGCACTCACCAGCAAAAACAAGAGGTGGAAAACTCTCGAGTTCAGCCACAGCAGCCTTAACAGCATCTGCATCCGGCCAGCTTGGTTGCTGGGCGGCTGGCAGCCCCTTGGTGAAAATCGAATTAGCGTTCATTAGATAATGGTATGCAATCTGAAGATATTGATGTGGGCAATTAAGCCAGCATCAATTATCCGAAGAATATCTCCGCTTCTTTATATAGAGCTGGGTCTACCGTCTTTAACTTCTCTGTAGCCGAGGCTAGGGGTACCCGTTCAATCTTTGTACCGTGAAGTGCGACCATCTTGCCCCAGTCCTGATCATGAACTGCTGTGATGGCATGCAACCCAAATCTGGTCGCTAAAACTCGATCAAATGCGGTTGGCGTGCCGCCACGTTGGATGTGACCTAATACAGAGGTTCGTGCCTCTTTACCGGTTTTTTCTTCAATCTGTTTTGCAAGCCATTCACCAATTCCAGATAACTTCACATGGCCAAAGGAATCTAGAGTTTGATCTTTTGTAATCAAATCACCATCTTGTGGAATTGCACCCTCGGCAATCACAATTATTGGAGCGTAACTTTGTTCAAATCTAGACTCAACCCATTTACAAACTTGGTCAAGTGAGAATTTAACCTCTGGAATCAATATGCATGAGGCACCGCCTGCAAGACCTGAATGCAATGCGATCCAACCAGCATGACGGCCCATAACCTCAACAATTAAAGCACGGTGGTGTGATTCTGCTGTTGTGTGCAATCGATCAATTGCCTCTACCGCAATATTTACAGCTGTATCAAAGCCAAATGTGTAATCTGTATTGTTCAAATCATTATCAATGGTTTTTGGTACACCAATTACTTTTACACCCAATGAATCAAGCTTGGTGGCTACTCCTAAGGTGTCTTCCCCGCCAATTGCAATCAGAGCATCAATATTCATCTTTGCTAAATTTTCTTTAATTCTTTCAACACCATTTTCGATTTTAAATGGATTTGTGCGAGAGGAACCTAGAATAGTTCCACCTTTGGGCAAAATGCCACGAGTTGCTTGAATATCTAATTTCATGGTTAGCCCCTCAAGTGGACCACGCCAGCCATCTTTAAACCCTATGAATTCATAGCCATACTCTTTAACACCTTTGCGAACTACGGCGCGGATAACCGCATTTAATCCTGGGCAATCGCCCCCGCCAGTTAATACACCGATACGCATTAAAGATACCTCAGCCTTTATCTCGATTTAAAAGTTGGTCAATACCAGTGGCTAAGTCTACTCTGCCGCAATGGGAGTAAAACCCGAGATTAGCGCCTACCTAGCCGAGCGGGCAGCAGCGGGTTTGCCACAAGTATGGCAAGCGCCACTAAGTGAGATTCGAGAAAATACCAAACAGCATATTTCCCTGCAGCAACCATTAATTCAAATCCACTCAGTTGAACACCTAAATATTCAAGGCCCAACAGCTGATCTTCCAATTCGAATATACCGTCCAACAGATCAAACAAACCTGCCTGCACTAATCTTTTTTCACGGTGGCGGATGGGTTATAAATTTTCTAGATATGTATGAACCAGCGCTGAGAAGAGTTTCAGCCCTAGCAAACATAGTTATTGTTGCAGTCGAATATCAAA
>CALPKA020000111.1 GCA_943324025.2 Bifidobacterium breve
GAAAGTGCTAATAGGCCAGATCCAACAGTTGAAACCATATTCATAAAGGTGAATCCATCAGATGCTAAGTAATCTGCATATCGTCGAGGGAATCCTTTAATTCCTAGCCAGTGTTGAATTAAAAATGTTAAATGGAATCCAAAGAACAGTGTCCAGAAGTGAATTTTGCCCAAAGTTTCATTCAACATTTTTCCAGTCATCTTTGGCCACCAGAAATAGAAGCCTGCAAACATCGCAAAGACCACAGTTCCGAACAACACGTAGTGGAAGTGCGCAACTACAAAGTAAGAGGCTGAAACTGCAAAATCAAGTGGTGGGCTAGCCAGAATGATTCCAGTTAATCCTCCAAATAGGAATGTAATCAGGAAGCCAATCACAAATAGCATCGGCGTCTCGAATGTAACCGATCCCCGCCACATCGTTCCTATCCAGTTAAAGAATTTAACGCCAGTTGGCACACCAATCAAAAATGTCATGAATGAGAAGAATGGCAGCAGTACCTGGCCACTTGCATACATATGGTGTGCCCAAACCGCAACAGATAATGCAGCAATTGCAATAGTGGCAGCGATCAAACCTTTATAGCCAAATATTGGCTTGCGGCTAAAGACTGGCAAAATTTCAGTTGCAATACCAAAAAATGGCAGAGCCAAGATATAAACCTCTGGATGGCCAAAGAACCAAAATAGATGTTGCCACAACATAGCTCCACCGTTGGCTGGATCAAATATATGGCTACCAAATAAACGATCTGATTCCAGCGCTAAAAATGCTGCAGCCAGAGGTGGGAATGCGATCAAAACCAAAATTGAAGTTAAAAGTACGTTCCAAGAAAAAATAGACATTCTAAACATCGTCATTCCTGGTGCGCGCATCGTCAAAATAGTTGTCACAAAGTTAACGCCACCAAGGATGGTTCCAAGTCCACCAATAGCAAGACCTACCAACCAAAGATCAGCACCAATTCCAGGTGAGTACTGGGCATTAGATAACGGTGCATAAGCTGTCCAACCAAATGAAGCTGCTCCACCTGGAGTAATGAATCCAATAAATGCCATTGTTCCACCAAATAAATACAACCAATATGAAAGCATATTTAATCTTGGAAATGCCACATCGGCTGCGCCAATTTGAAGCGGCATAATCACATTAGCAAAACCAACAAACAGTGGTGTTGCAAACATAAGCAACATAATGGTGCCGTGCATTGTAAATATCTGGTTGTACTGCTCATTACTTAGAAACTGCATACCAGGTCTTGCCAATTCACCTCTCAGCAAAAGAGCCAATAGACCACCAATTAAGAACCAAGCAAATGATGTAATTAAATATAGGTAGCCAATAGTTTTATGATCTGTTGAGGTTAACCACTTCACTAACAACCGGCCCTTTGAAGTTGGCGCTGGCGCCATTGGTGCAGAAGAAATTACCGGGCGTTGGGCGTAGGTGGTCATGAGAGTGCTGCTTTCTCTTCGGCTACTAAATTAGCTAGATATGTTTGATACTCACTTGGAGTTACAACTTTTACGGTAAATAGCATCTGGGCGTGATTTCGACCGCACAAAATATTGCATCGACCTGGGTAGGTACCTAATTTATTTGCAGTGAACTCCAACTGATTAGTTACCCCTGGCAGATTCTGCATTTGAATCATAAACGCCGGAATCCAAAATCCATGGACTACATCATTAGCATCTAAGGTAAAGCGAACATTCTCACCCTGCGGTAGATACAAAACTGGAGGCTGTGCTGGAGTACCAGTAACTGTTGCACTCTTATAATCACCGGCATCCTTGTATTTGAATTGCCAGGACCACTGAAAACCTACAACATCAATAAAGTGTGAAACTTGAGCATCTGGAGTGATTTTAACAATCTTAGATTCACGTTGAACGGTGAAATAGAATAAAACTGCCACGATAATAAATGGAATAATTGTGTATGCAACCTCAACTGGAATGTTGTACTGAGTTTGTTTTGGAAAGTTTTCATCTTTTTTACGGTGGAAGAAAACCGGCCACAAAATCAAAATTAATGTGAATACACCAACAACACCTGCTGCGATCCACGCACCTTGCCAAAGCGATAATGAATGATCATTAACGCTGGAAAGACCTTCTTCAAAACCAAGCCCAGGCACATCCTCTTTCGCGCAGCCAGCCAGCAATGGGCTCAAAGCCAATAACAGTAAAGGGGATTTTCGGTAAGCCATACGCATAGGCTTAAGGATAACCTTCTGCCATAGCAATGTCGCACGCAGCTGGTTGGGGGTAGCAGGTGGTTCGCATCACAGCGGATTTTCAGCAGGAAAGAGTGCTGCACCCTGCCGCAATGGCCCTTTTGAATCACTCTTTTTCCCAAGGTTGGGCCGATCCAAATAAGTTAAACAACAACTCAAGGCAGACAGCAATTCTCCTCCAACAGGTACGGCAAAAATTTGCAGAGCTGCTAGATGTAAGAGCCGATGAGATCGAGTTTTTAGGTGAGAGTGATCTTGGATTTGAATTAGGAATTTCTGGTTTACTAAAACCTGAGAATCAGTTGATTTATTCAGCTATAGATCGCCAAAGAGTTTTTGCAATTGCTCAATCGCATGAAAAAAATGGTAATAAAGTTGATTGTTTGCCGGTAGATAAAAATGGCGTAATCAATCTTTCCGCTACAACTGAAAAAGATGTTTTGGTTTGGCAGGTGGCAAATGGTGAGACCGGAAATATTCAGGCCAATCCAAAATCGCAAGCTTTGATTTTTGCTGACTGCACTGCCAGTGGAGTTGATTATCTGCCTGAATTCAAATACCACACCGCTCTTTTTGATAGTAAGAGTTGGCAGGGGCCAGCAGGTCTTGGCTTATTGATAATTAAGGATGCGGAAAAATGGCGCAACCCCTCACCACATAATGATTTCAGTAGAAGCTTAGGTACCTACTCAATCCCCCTAGCCATCGCAAGCTCAGTTGCCCTTGAGGCATACCTTTCTGATACCGATATCAGAGCCAAAATTAAGAAATATCTTATGGAGTTTATAAGTGAGCAGGTCAGCGATGTTGATATTGCCTCGACTGAAAATGGTTTATCAAAGTATTTATCTTGCTCATTTGCCAATGTTGAATCTGACCGACTACTACTTGCACTAGAACAATTAGGTTTTGCAGTTGACTCTGGTTCGGCATGCAAGTCAGCTGATATGCAACCAAGTCATGTGCTGGCGGCAATGGACCGGCCAATTGTTGGCAATATACGCCTTACCTTGCATAAAGATATTACTGAACAAATGGTTGTTGAGTTTTGCCAGGCTTTGAAGATATCAGTTGAGAAATTACGTAAAAACTAACCTGCTAATTTCACATTTAGGTGCGGCTTAATCTCATCCGCGGCGGCTTTTCCATAAGCTGTTTCAAATCTAGTTAGAAACTCATCTTTACTAAATCGATACTCCTGTGTGCCGGTGGTTTCAATGCAATAGGTTGCAAGTAGGGAGCC
>CALPKA020000112.1 GCA_943324025.2 Bifidobacterium breve
CGGAAACAATGGTCGCAGGAAAAGAAAGTAATTCAAGGGATGAAAAAATCGCTAGCAGCTTAAGAATCTAAGCCACTAGCGATTTAGTTAACTTATTATTTTTTAGTTGCCCAAAAAATCTCTGCGATTTCGTCAATTTTGCCAATTAACTTCTCGGCAACTGCAACATCATTGCTGCCTTTACTGCCACCAGCACCAGCTAATTTAGTAGCTTCATTAAATAGTGTGTGAAGTTGTGGGTAGGCCTCAAAGTGATTTGGCTTGAAATAATCAGTCCACAACACCCATAGGTGATGCTTAACTAGTTCAGAGCGTTCTTCTTTGATTGCAACCGCACGTGATTTAAAGTCTGGATCACTGCTAGCAGCATATTTTTCCATACATGCTTTCACAGACTGTGCTTCAATTTTGGCTTGTGCTGGATCATAAACGCCGCATGGCAGATCACAGTGAGCAAAGACAGTTTGCTTTGGCTTGATGATTTCAATTAAAGATTTAAGCATTTCTCTCCTTGGTTTATTTAAAACTTTTTACTTAGTGGGAGAATACTCCCATGTTTGGATTGAGCCGGGTAGTAGTGGAAGGTAATTCAATGTCGCCTGCCTATAACCAGGGTGATTGGTTAATAATCCGCAGATTAAGTGGCCAGGAACACAGATTAAAAATTGGAAAGCTCTACCTAATATCCGATCCAACTAGACCTGGAGTTAAGTTATTAAAGCGATTGACCCAAACTCGAATTGAGCATGGTGTGATTAGGTTTTGGGTTGAGGGCGATAACCCAGCAAGTACTGATTCTAGAAGTTGGGGTTGGCTTGAATCTTCGCAAATTTTAGGAAAAGTATTGCTGCGTTATAAAAAAGGTAATTAACGCGTAAAAGCTTCAGTCATTAAAGCCTTCTCTTCCTCTTCATGCAGGTGATGATTTCCAGTAGCAGGGCTTGCAGTTGCTCTTCTAGAAACTCTTCGCAAACTTCTGCCGGCTAACTCATCATGAGCAACAAAAGCTTCAGCCACAGCTAGAGCAACAAATGGCCAAGGACCTTGGTTGGCCGGTTCATCTTGCACCCATAGCAAAGTTGCATTTGGATGAAGTTTTACTTGGGCAATTATTTCATCAACTGGCAGCGGATATAACTGTTCAATTCTGACAATTGCAGTTGAGAACTCATTTAATTTTTCCCGCTCAGCAATTAAATCGTAGTAAACCTTTCCGGAGGTGAAAATTAAACGAGTTGCATTCTGTACTTTCGCATCGGCAATTAATGGTTTAAATGTGCCAGTTGTAAAATCAGTTAATCCACTTGCGGCAGCTTTTAACCGCAGCATTGATTTTGGTTCAAAAACAATTAGCGGCCTTCGTGCTGGATTTTTCATGTGCCATCTAAGTAGATGGAAATATGAAGCAGGAGTTGATGGCTGAGCTACTGTCATGTTTTGCTCGGCACATAATGTTAAAAATCTTTCAATTCGACCAGATGAGTGATCAGGTCCTTGACCTTCATATCCATGTGGCAACAAGAGCACTACAGAGGTTCGCTCACCCCATTTTTGTAAAGCAGATGAGATAAATTCATCAACAATAGTTTGTGCACCATTTGCGAAATCTCCAAATTGCGCTTCCCAAATAACTAAGGCGTTATCGCGCTCAACGGAGTAGCCATACTCAAATCCCATCACCGCATACTCAGATAGGAAGGAGTCATAGATATGGAATTGATTTGGATCTTTAACCAATGACCTAAGTGGGAAAAGATCTGCGCCAGTTTCCTTATCAACTACTACTGCGTGGCGATTGCTAAATGTGCCACGTCTAACATCTTGACCACTCATTCTGATTGGATGGCCTTCAAGAAGTAATGAGCCAAATGCAAACATTTCACCTGCTGCCCAATCCACTGTGCCATCAGCAAGCATCTCAGTGCGCTTTAATAATTGAGGCAATAATTTTGGATGAACTGTGAAATCCTTTGGAATATCACCTTGAGTAGCGGCAATCTTCTTTAGATCAGCCTCACTGACTGCTGTATTTACACTCTCTGGCGCTGGCACAACTGGTGCTTTCCAATTTGGATCACTTGCCGGCTCAGTGTTATGAACTGAACTAAATACACCCTCTAGTTGTTGCTGGTAATCACGCAACACCTCTTCAGCCTCTTCAACAGTTATGTCACCGCGGCCAATTAACGCTTCGGTGTAAAGCTTTCTGGTGGATCGCTTGGCATCTACTAATTTATACATCAATGGTTGAGTAAAGCTTGGCTCATCACCTTCATTGTGACCGCGTCTGCGGTAGCAAATCATGTCAATTACAACATCTTTATTAAACGCTTGGCGATATTCAAATGCCAATCTGGCAACTCGAACACATGCTTCTGGGTCATCACCATTAACATGAAAGACCGGAGCCTGAATCATCTTGGCAATATCAGTTGAATAAGTTGATGATCTTGCAGCATGTGGTGAGGTTGTAAATCCAACCTGGTTATTAACCACGATATGAATGGTGCCACCTGTGCGGTAACCCTTTAATAATGAAAGTGAGAGAGTTTCAGAGACCACACCTTGACCTGCAAATGCAGCATCACCATGTAAAAGTATTGGTAGAACTGGATAAGAGGTTTGTTCATCAACTGAAAAATCACCAGCAGCTGCTCTTAATTTATCTTGCTTTGCTCGAACAATTCCTTCTAGCACTGGATTTACCGCTTCAAGGTGAGATGGATTAGCAGCTAAGTAAATCTTGGTAGTAGCTCCACTTTCTGCAGTGAATACTCCTTTAGTTCCAAGGTGGTACTTAACATCGCCTGAACCATGCACTTCATTGTCATGGTAATTACCTTCAAACTCCTGAAATATCTGGCCATAAGATTTACCAGCAATATTTGCTAAAACATTTAAACGACCACGATGGGGCATACCAATGCAGACCTCATCTAATTTACTCTCCGCCGCAGATGAAATCATTGCATCTAGAAGTGGAATTACTGACTCACCGCCTTCTAGTGAGAATCGCTTTTGACCAACATATTTAGTTTGTAAAAATGATTCAAAAGCCTCTGCTGAATTTAATTTTCTTAAAATTCGAAGTTGTTCCTCGCGAGCAGTTCTAGGAGCGCCAACCTCAATCCGCTCTTGAATCCACCTTCGCTCCAATGGATTGGCAATATACATATATTCAACGCCAATGGTTCGACAGTATGAATCACGAAGAATCCCTAAGATTCTGCGAAGCTTCATTGTTGGCTTGCCACCAAAGCCATCAGTTGCAAACTCGCGATCAAGATCCCAAAGTGAAAGGCCGTGATTTACTACATCTAAATCTGGGTGTGATCTTTGAACGTAAGCCAGCGGCTCAACATCTGCCATTAAATGGCCAGTTGTTCGATAGGCATCGATTAATTTTTGAACCCTAGCGGTCTTACTTGCCTCATCAGCCTTCGCATCTTGCATATCAACAACCC
>CALPKA020000113.1 GCA_943324025.2 Bifidobacterium breve
GATCAAATTACCAATTATTAATCCAAGAGTTTCCTCCGGAGCCCTTGCAGGTCCTAAAGGTTATGTGATCTCTTGGGTTGAGCGAGAGTTAAATCAACTTGGCTTTACCGATGAACAATTAATGATCGGTGGCTACATTATTAAAACCACCCTAGTTAAAACTGCCCAAGAGGCCGCTGTTGCTGCAGTTAATAAAGAGGCGCCAACTAAGGCGCCAGAGAATTTACATATTGGTTTAGTGGCAATTAAGCCTGGCACCGGTGAGATTCTTGCAATGTATGGCGGGCAGGATTATTTAAAGTATCAATTTAACGCGGCCACCCAAGGAATTACCTCAGGTGGTTCATCATTTAAAGCATTCACCTTGGTTGCAGCATTAGAAGAGGGAATTCCACTTTCATCTGTTTGGAATGGTGATTCACCAAAGGTTTACGATGATGGAATCGGCCGGGCATATCAAGTTAATAATTATGGTGGTGAGAGCTGGGGAAATATGTCCTTGCTAACTGCAACTGAGAAATCAACCAACACTATTTATGTACCACTTGGAATGAAAGCCGGCGTTGAAAAAGTTGTAGATGTTGCACGCCGGGCAGGTATTCCAGATTCAGTTGAGATGGTTGCCTCCCCTTCTGTTTCACTTGGCGCTGCCAGCCCACATGTAATTGATTTAGCAAATGCTTATGCCACCTTTGCCGCCCAAGGTGTTTATGCAAAACCATTTATTATCAATGAGGTGCAAGGACCAAATAAAGGAATCTTGTACCAGGGAAGAATTCAAGCTCAAGAAGTATTTAGAAAAGATGTTATGGCAGATTTAACCTATGCATTAAGTAAGGTAACAAGCTCTGGAACCGCAGCTGTTGTTGGATCAAGAGTTGCACGTCCTACCGCTGGGAAAACTGGAACCTCAAATGACAATGCATCTGCTTGGTTTAATGGTTACACCCCAGAGGTTGCCGCATCTGTTGCTTTTTATCGTGATGATGCCACTCAATCATTAAATGGAATTGGTGGATTAACCTCGGTAACTGGTGGATCTTTCCCCGCAAGAATTTGGGCTGAGTTTGCAAAAGGATATTTAAAAAATGCACCAGTTCAGGAGTTCCCAGCCCCTGCATTTATTGGTGGAACTGAGCCAATCAATTACATAAATGCAGTTCCTCAGATGGATCCAGCATTAATCCCACCTTCACCAACACCATCGCCTAAGAAAAAGAAATAAAGCTTGCTTACCAAAACGGTAAGTAAATCCTTTGCCGGGATAGTTCTAATCTGCGCCCTGTTATCCCTATTTAAATTTAACCATTGCCGAGTAAATGATTGGCAATCACCTGATAATTATGTTCACGCTTGTTATACCGATATTCCAGCACTTTTTTCAGAGCGCGGCTTAGATACCAATACCTTTGCATACCTATCGCCGACAAACTCAATTGAGTATCCACCAGTAATTGGGCTTGGCAATTGGTTGATCTCATTTATCACCCCAACTGAAAATGCCCATCGCTTCTTTTTTGATATCAACGCACTTTTGATAATTATCCTCTTCTTTTTAAGTGCAGTGATTGTTAGAAGAATAAAACCTGAGTATCAATATCTCTTCCCTGCAGCACCTGCAGTTATTGCATCCTTATTTATAAATTGGGATATGTGGGCGGTTATTTCTACATTGCTTGCAATTTATTACTTTGATAAAAATAAATATGAGATAAGTGCAATATGGCTTGGAGTTTCAATTGCAACTAAATTCTTCCCATTAGTTCTGCTGCTTCCGATTGCGGTAATTTTCTACCGCAAGAGGCAGATAAAAACTGCAATGCAATATTTTTTTACGACCTTTATTATTTGGGGCGCCATAAATATTCCAATTGCACTTATCTATTTCGATGGCTGGTGGCGATTTTTCAAATTAAATCTTGAGCGGGGTGAGGATTTTGGCTCGATTTGGTATGGCCTTTCCCTTCTCGACTTTAAAATTTCAAATCTAAATCTAATATATCCAGTACTTACCATTTTACTTTTTGTACTCCTTACCTACTATCTTTTTAAACTTAAACAAACACCTACTCTTGCAGCGGTTGCACTTTTTGCAGTTGTAATCTTTACAACCTTTAGCAAGGTTTACTCACCACAGTATGTATTGTGGTTAACACCCCTTGCTGTGATTGCACTTACAAATCGCAAACAACAAATCTCATTTTGGTTTTGGCAAGCAACTGAGATTATTTATCACCTAGCAATCTGGCAGCACTTGGCACTTTTTACCGGCGCAAAATTTGGTTTACCGGCAAGTCAATACGCAGGAGCTAGCCTGCTTCGGGTAGTAGGGATTTTGTTCTTTACCTATATTTTGATGCGGGATCTCACCTCCTCCTCCACAGCAAAAAAAGATTAATTTCCCTCTTTTTACCCCTTTGGCTACCCTTAGCCTCAACACCTGCCGCGGAAATCCCGTGGCCGCTTTAGTCCAGAGGTGGTTTAAAAAATGCGTCGCTATGAACTCATGGTCATTTTAGATCCTGATTTAGAAGAGAAGACCGTTGCCCCAAGTCTTGAGACTTATCTTAAGATTATTAAAGATGGCGGCGGAAAAGTTAATAAGTTAGATATCTGGGGCAAACGCCGGATGTCCTTTGAAATAAATAAAAAGGGCGAAGGTATTTACGCAGTTATCGATATGCAATCAGAGCCAGCACCAGTTAAAGAGTTGGATCGTCAACTTAATTTAAATGAGTCAGTGCTTCGTACTAAAGTTGTTCGCCCAGAGTAAATCCCCACCAAAATAAATAACAAGCATCCAAAGTAGATAAGGGAGAAAATAAAATGGCAGCAGGCGATACCAACCTAACCATGATCGGTAATTTGGTTAATGACCCAGAGTTGCGCTTCACTCCATCAGGAGCGGCAGTTGCAAAATTTACTGTGGCATCAACACCACGTTACTTAGATAAAAACACTAATGAGTGGAAAGATGGCGATAGCCTCTTTTTACAATGCCAAATTTGGCGACAAGCTGCAGAGAATGTGGCTGAGTCATTAACTAAAGGCATGCGAGTAATCGTTTCAGGTCGCTTAAAGCAACGCTCTTATGAAACTAAAGAGGGTGAAAAGCGCACAGTGTTTGAGGTTGAAGTTGATGAGGTCGGACCTTCACTTCGCAATGCAACAGCTAAAGTTACAAAGACAGCTCGTGCAGCAGGCAATGGCTATAACGCCGGTGCCGGTGCGAGCCCAACAGCATCAACTGATGATCCTTGGTCAGCAGCCCCAGTCGGCGGCGGTTGGTCAACGACACCAAGTGATGACACACCACCTTTTTAATAAGTAATTAACCAACCATTCCTGTTTTAAAAACAGGGCCCTAACTAAAGGAGCACCACAGTGGGAGCAAGAAGTAATAAAACGCTTAGAGAAAAAGCTAAGCAATCAAAGTCAGCAGC
>CALPKA020000114.1 GCA_943324025.2 Bifidobacterium breve
AATTTCTTCAATTAATAGCCTTGATAAAGATGTTAAAGCTGATTCACACCCGGCAAGTAATCCAGCAAACATAAGCAGGATGAATACGACTGATAATTCAGAAATACTCACTTTAATGCTCTCCACTCGCCTAGAATTTTTTCTTGCAAAGAAAACATTTCAACCTCATCCTCGATCTCTTCATGATCATATCCAAGAAGATGTAACACTCCATGGACAGCCAAAAGCTCTAATTCTCTTTCAACTTTCTGTTTGCCATTCTTTGCAGCATATGTTGGGCACAAAACAATATCTCCAACTACTCCAGGACCATTGGCAGCTGAGTTGGGTTTCATTTCATCCATTGGGAATGAAAGAACATCTGTTGGGCCATCCAGTTGCATCCACTTTAAGTGAAGATCAGTCATTTCAACTTCATCCACAAATCTTATTGAAATTTCAGAGTCTGGATGAATTCCTAATCTACTAAGCGAGTATTCAACAACTGACGCAATCGATTTCTCATTGCACTCATCAGATGAGAGATTTTCTAAGTCAATTTTCATAATTTATAACTCAAACTATTGTTTGAATTGATTATCGATCACCTTTACCGCTTCGTATTGGAAAAGTGCTCTTTGAAATATTTTGATCCCAATTTCCATAAGCTGTGACAATATCTCCTACTAATCTATTTCGGACAACATCTTCTGCATTCAAGTACATAAAAGAAATATCCTCTACGCCCGTCAATACATCTTGAACGATCTTTAATCCAGATTGAGAGTTATTAGGCAAATCAACCTGAGTTACATCACCTGTGACAACCATTTTGGAACCAAACCCAAGTCTTGTTAAGAACATCTTCATTTGCTCGGCAGTAGTGTTCTGAGCTTCATCTAAAATAATAAAAGAATCATTTAGAGTTCTGCCACGCATATAAGCCAATGGTGCAACCTCAATTACACCGGAATTCATCAATCTTGGTATGGCTTCTTGATCAATCATGTCATGCAGGGCATCAAATAGTGGACGTAGGTATGGATCAATTTTTTCATGAAGTGTGCCTGGTAAAAAGCCTAAACGCTCACCGGCTTCAACTGCTGGCCTTGTCAAAATAATTCGATTAACTTGTTTGGCCTGCAAAGATTGAATTGCTTTTGCCATTGCCAAATAAGTTTTACCAGATCCAGCAGGTCCAATTCCAAAAGTAATCGTATTCTGATCAATAGCATCCACGTATTTTTTCTGGTTTGCAGTTTTTGGCCGAATTGTTTTTCCACGATTACTTAAAATATTAAGTGACAACACCTCAGCTGGGTGCTCTGTCGGATCTTGCTTAATCATGTCTATTGAACGACGAACTAAATCTGCCGTTAAGTTTTGTCCGCCTCGTAAAATCGCAATTAGTTCTTCAACTAAGTTAACAAACTGTTTGGCTTGATCAGGTTCACCTGCAACATAAATTTCATTACCTCTAACAGTCACAGATAGTTGTGGGAAACGATTTTCTAAAATTCGTAAATTACTATCGGCAGGCCCAACCAAAGTGACCATGGGAAATGCCGCTGGTACTTTAATGACTAAGGGGTCCATTGATGCAATTCTATATTTAACCAGGTGGCCAAGCGAATGAACGGCCGCCTAGTAGGTGCAAATGAGCGTGAAAGACCGACTGGCCTGCCCCGGCTCCAGTGTTTACATTGGTTCGGTAACTATCCAAACCAAGTTCTGATGCAATTTCACCAGCAGTTTTAAATATTTCACCAGCTAACTCAAGGTTTGACTGTGCCACCTCTGCCATATTTGCAAAATGTTGATTTGGAATTATGAGTATATGAGTTGGCGCTTGGGGTGTGATGTCATTGAATGCTGTAATTAAATTATTGGATTTAACTATAGAGGCAGGAATTTGACCAGCAACAATTTTACAGCATAAGCAATCCATTACTACCACCTACCTAACCTTGTTTGAAGAGCTGCAATTGCAGCAAATCCAGCATGGGCCGATCGCAAAACTGTACTACCCAACCTAACAACTTGGCCCCCTGCTTGCGTAAAAATCCCTAATTCTGATTCTGTTATGCCACCTTCAGGGCCAATCACTAGATAAACACAATCTAGTTTTTCATCCACCTCTTGGTGAGAAAATTGGATGTTTGCAGACTCATGGAAAACAAATCCCCTGCTATTTTGAGTGAATAACTTGGAAATTTCATTGGTGTACATCACTGTATTTAGCTCAGGCAAGCGAACTTGGCGGGCCTGCTTACATGCCTCTTTAATTCCAGTTTCCCATTTGGAATAAGAGTCTGATTGCCATTTACTAATCGATCTTTCTGATTGCCAGGGAATTATTCGATCTACTCCTGCACCTACGGCCAACTCAAGCATTTCCTTATTTCGATCAGATTTCGTTACAGCTTGAACCAATACTATTTCTGGAGTAACCACCGCACTTGCTCCCCGATCAGAAATAGCTATCGTGAGTGTTTTCTTCTCAATTTCAGTTATTGGTCCTGAAACCCAAGAACCTTTGCCATCTGAAATTTTAATCTGCTCGCCGAGATTAAGACGTAATACTTTGCTGGCATGGTGCGCTTCATCACCAAGAAGATCTTGAGTTAGACCTGTGCTGATTTGATCTGCAAAAAACAAGGAAAGCATCAACGGAATGCGTTTCTTAACTTACCAAAAAAACCTTGATCGCTATTGGTATGAACTATGACCTTACTTCCATCTTCATTTCTTAGCTGAGCAAATTTCTTCATTAGTTCAGTTTGCTCTCGAGTTAACTTCCCGGGAATTACTACTTCAATATGCACTATCAAATCTCCGCGCCCACCACCTCGAAGTCTGGTTACACCCAGGCCTTTCAAAGTAAATGTTGAGCCACTTTGGGTACCTTCCTTAATCTCAACTTTTTGAGGTCCATCAAAGGTATCAATACTTACGGTGGTACCTATCGCTGCAGAGCTCATCGGAATAGCAATTGATATGTGTAAATTATTTTCATCTCGCAGTAAATACTCATGAGGAATTTCAACTATTTCAACATACAAATCTCCTGAGGTTCCACCACCAGGGCCAACTTCACCTTGCCCACTTAATTGAATTCGGTTTCCAGTTTCAACGCCTGCAGGTATTTTGATTGGAATACTTTTGCGCGCCCTAACTCTTCCATCGCCTGCGCATTCTGTGCACGGATCAGAAATAACAGAACCAAAACCTTGGCAACTTGCACAGGGCCGGCTTGTCATTACCTGTCCTAGAATTGAACGGGCCACTTGTTGAGTTTCTCCTCTACCTTTGCAAATATCACAAGTTCTAGGTCTTGAATTATTCGCACACCCACTACCGCCACATTTTGTGCAAACTATTGCTGTATCAACATTTAAATCTCGTTCGCAACCAAAAACAGCTTCCTTTAGATCAACTTCAACTCTAATAAGT
>CALPKA020000115.1 GCA_943324025.2 Bifidobacterium breve
ATAAATCTGCTGCAACATACTCAGATAGCTCGCGCAGTACTTTGATTGTATTTCTACTACCAAACTTGGCTGCAAAAAATAACACCTCGCAAAATTGGTCACATATTGGATCTGCAAACCTTACTTTTACTTGATTTAGGGCTAACTCAAATGAAGCCCCTTTTCCCATACTCTCTTTGAATTCCAAAAATTCAGATCTAATTGCTAATGGACCAATTGTTGATAAATCTGCCAAGCTTTCAGTGATAGATGCACCTGATTGCAGGGATGAGATAACCAGATCTAAAACCTCTGGCCACGCATTTGCCCTCTTTAACTCTTTCCTTTTCTTACTATTTATGTCGAGGATATAAACAATGAAAAGCCCAAATACGGTAAGAAGCAGCCAGGTTGTTAGCTCCTTCATAACGCTTGACCATTACTTCTTTTATGTAATACTTTTTTCAATGTTGCTAGCCCTTTTATGTACTTCTTTCCGTCCCAGCTAAACAAACTTTCAATCTCAATACTGCCAGCCTCACATCTTCCTGTAACGATTACAACCTCAGTAACTCGACGAACACCTGATTTATCTAGTGAACATTGAATAACTAAATCAATACTTGCGGCAATAGTTGGTGTAATAAAATTTTGGGAGATATTTTCTCCGGCAAGTAAAGGTAAAAGTTGCAATTTACTGATTGCACCCTTAGCTGAATTAGCATGAATGGTGGCCAAGCCGGGTAACCCTGAATTTAAGGCAATCAATAGATCTAACGCTTCAGCCTCACGTACCTCGCCAACGATGATCCTGCTTGGACGCATTCTGAGTGATTCTTTAATTAGTTTTCTTAGGGAAATCTCACCGTCACCTTCTAAGTTTGCAGTTCTTGTTTGAAGTGCAATCCAATCAGGCAAGTTTGGTTTTAGTTCAAAAACTTCTTCAATAGTTATAACTCGCTCTCCTACCGGAATTTCACCCAGCAGTGCACTTAGAAAAGTTGTTTTGCCAGCTTGGGTTCCACCACTTACTAAAATATTTAGACCAGCAGAAACAGCAGAACTGATCACCTCTTTAATCTGTTGATCAATGGATCCAATTCTTACTAGATCATTTAAGGTGTTCCCCTTTTTAATATGCTTTCGTATGTTAACTGCCCAATGTTGAGCAGTTACCTCAGGGATTGCAACATGTAATCTGCTTCCATCAGGTAATCGAGCATCTACAAATGGATTACTTACATCGAGGCGACGTCCGCCCCAAATCAATAATCTTTCAATTAAATCATGCACTATTTCTTTACTTAAAACTAAATTAGTTAGCTCACTTTTCCCAGACCTGGCAATAAAAACTTTATTGGGAGAGTTAATCCAAATCTCTTCCACGCTTTCATCTGCTACAAAATCTTTTAATGGCCCAAAACTATCCAACTTACTGTCATCGATTTGCATTTGCTAATTATCTATACCTTTAAAAAGAAGATATCAGCCTTGTGTATTAGTAGAGAACCAATCGTAGAGTCTTAACTACCCTTTGTTATCAAAATGTAATTGGTCAATTCTTTGATACCAAGAAGATTGACTCTCACCTTCTTGCCAACTGCAAAGCCCAAATTCAACATATTGAGGTATTTCCTGTGTCCGTCGACTACTCAACCAGTTCTCTGTAATTGCCTGCTGCCCATTGAGAAATACCCAAAAACCTAGTTTTGAAACTCGGCAAATACAATCTGAATCTCTAAAAATTTTCTTGATCTCAAAAGAAAGCTTAACTAATTCATTTTCAAACTTTGAGATTAATTCAGCAGCTTCTAAATTAGCATTTTCTCCAATGAATTTATGAAGATTAGTCTTGATAGAAACCACCCCTAAGGTGCTGTGATTTCGGTTTGCGATAGTGATGTCACGATTTACTAATTGATTAAACCTATCTGGTGCCATAGTTCCTGTTAGTAGATCAATTTCACCATTGTTAACAAAGAATATGGAGTCCAGCACAACATCATTTATATTCATTATGGTAATCAAGGGTAGTATTCCAGCGTGAATATGAAAAGAGTTTTTTCAACCGAAGCTTGCCGTATTCGTGCAAGTTTTATGCTCAAGTGTGAGTCAGTAATATTGTTTGGAATAGTTCTATACCTATTGATCGCACCATTACTTTCAAATGTAAGCGCACCGGCTGCCTTATCTGCCGAAATTGTATTTGCATTCCTGGCTGCTATCGGGCTTTGGTTTTCAGCCCGTGGCTTTGATAAGCATCGCTCATTCGGTAGAGCACCTGCAGTTCTTGCTAACTTAATCGCACTAGGAGTTTCTTATTACATGATCAGTGGAAATTTCCTCTATGTTGGATTTCCACTAGCCTTGTTTGCAATAGTTACTTTAGTTTCATCTGCCTTGGGTTATTCAGAATAACTACCACTCAACGATTTGACGGTCCTCCCAAAGTAAACCGGTTTTATCTACTGCAGGATCAAACTCTCTCGTTGCTAACCAAATAGCAGTCTCTGCTCCTTCCGCCGCACTTCGTGGTGCATCCGGCCCACCCATGTCAGTCCTTGAGTGATTTGGGCAGATTGCATCAACTAGAAATCCTCGAGCTCCTAATCCTGTTTCATACGAAAGATTTTTAACTAATGCATTAACACCAGCTTTGCTGATTCGATATGGAGCTAAGCCGCCATGCGTTCCAGGACCAGACATTCTCCCAAGGCATGCTGAGTAAACAACAACTCTGCCTTTTCGATTTTCTGCCATTGCAGGTGCAAGTTGATTTATCGCAGTAAACACTGCGTCAAGATTTATTGATAAAACTCGGCGCCACTCTTCATCATTTGTGCGAAGGGTTTTAGACATTTTTTCACTCATTACTCCATGTGCTAAAACCAGAACATCCAATACATCAAAACCTTTTGTTGTCGCTTCTTCAGTAATTTCAATTAATGTTTTACGAAATGCCTCACTATGAGCAACATCGACTGCGCGGAATTCGCAGCCAAGTGCTTTTGCACTTTCCTTGGCTCGCTCTTTATCTATGCCGATTATGTAGACAAAAAATCCAGCAGCAATCAAACCTTTGGCTGTTTCATAACCTAAGCCACGAGATCCACCAGTAACTATTGCCCATTTTTTCCCATTGCTCATGGGATCAACCTTGCCGTTATTCATGCCCACTTACCACCCCCAAATATGTGCTGGTGGCCACTTTCACTTGATTAGGTGCGGCTATTGGGGTTTAGCCAGTGCTGGCTGGGAGTTAAGATTAACCCGTAGCAATACTCTCAATTAGGTCAAAGCAGGGAGAAATTAAGTGAGCCAAGCTGGAGCAAATACGCCCGCTAATCACTTTGGTGGCTCCTTTGGTCCTAATGAGTGGCTAGTGCAAGAAATGTATGAGCGCTACCAATCTGATCCTGCGTCAGTTGATAAAGCCTGGTGGGATTTCTTTG
>CALPKA020000116.1 GCA_943324025.2 Bifidobacterium breve
GTAGCAAGAGTGTTAACTCAACATCATTTCCAGCTGTTGCTCTGATTGCGTAATCAACTGCAGCATTGGCAAGCCGGCGATCTGGACAATCAATTAACTCAAGTGGCACATCAGCGCAGGCATCATTATTTGCCCACGCCTTACTTAATGCTTCAGCTTTTCGATCATCAATTACAAAATGAACTGCAGATAGGTTTCGAGGATTTAATGATCTGGCATATCTAATTGCGCCAATTGTTGCTAAATCAAAGTTATCAATTAATACCGTTACATCATGGCGGGTAATTGAGGTTGCCCTTGACCCTTGCACGGTGATGTTTAAAGCCTTCTCTTCAGTGGTGTATTGATTACGTAATCTTAAAAATACGCTTACTAAAACTGGTGTAATAACTACTACTACCCAAGCTCCTTGATTGAATTTAACAACTGCAAATATCAAAACTACAACTAAAGAGATAACACCAGATAAGCCATTAATAACAAATTTTGCGCGCCAATTTCCTTCTTTATGGGTGGTGGCATGTTTTGCCATTCCTAAGCCAGATAATGTGAATGCGGTGAAAACACCAAGTGCATAGTAAGCAACTAAGTGCTCAACTGATGCCTTAGTTACTAAGACTAAAACCATTGCAGAGCCAGTTAATAACATAATTCCATTGGAGAAATTGAGTCTGTGTCCACGCTTTGTTAGCCAACTTGGCAGGTAGCCATCAGTTGCCACAAAGTTAACTAGCAATGGGAAGGCGCTATAAGTTGTATTTGCACCAGCAAACAAAATCAACATAGTTGCTGCTTGAACCACAATAAAGAATGCACTTCCAGCTGCGCCATCTCCAAGAATTGTTTTCGCAATCTGGGAGATAACAGTTGGTGTGCCTGACTCATATGGCATTGCATAGATTTTGTGAGCAAAGTATGAAACACCTAAAACTAATGAGCCAAGAATTGTGCTCATGATTACCAAAGTTCGTCGGGCATTTACATGTTCTGGTGTTTTAAATAGTGCCACACCATCTGAGATTGCCTCTAACCCAGTCAAGGATGATCCACCATTTGCAAATGCACGAAGCAAAATAAAGATTGCTGCAAAACTTAATAAGCCTTGGGCCTGACCAATCTCAACTGCACCTGGTTGATTAACATCCAATACAGGAAGAGTGCCGCTGATCTCGCGATAAATTCCAATTGTAAATACCACAATCATGGAACCAACGAACAGATAAGTAGGAAGAGCAAAAGCTTTACCAGCCTCTTTCACACCACGAAGATTTCCGTAGGTTAAAAGCACAATTACCGCCAGGGTCATATGAATCTTCCAAGGAGAAAGCTCTGGGAAGGTTGAGATAATTGCAGCAACACCAGCTGCTGATTGAATAGCTAAGGTAACGATGTAATCCAACATAAGTGCAACAGCTGCAATCTGTGCCACAACTGGACCAAAGTTATCCCGGGAAACTATGTAAGCACCACCAACCTTGGTATATACCGAAATCACATTTCGATAGGACAAGGTAACAATTAACAGAATTATTAAAACAATCATGGTCATTGGCATCAACATCGCAAATGCGGCAAGGCCAAAGGCGGGAACTAATGCCAGCAGGATCTGTTCTGAACCATAGGCTGAGCTAGAAATACAATCTGAGGACAAAATTCCTAATGCATATCTTTTACCAAGTCTTTGATGGCTTAAGGTGTGACGGTTTAGTGGATTTCCAAGCAATCTGCGTTTAATTTTGTATGAAAGTGGATCTTTTAGGTGTGCGTGCTCTGAAAGCACCTTTGGTGCTGGTGCGTTATCACTCCAAGTATTAGGCACTTTGAAAAACACACTCCAATGAGAAGTTAGGCAATAAGTATACGCCTGTTTTTATGGCGATTTTTTAAGCGCCTATGGGTGGCCGTATGCTTATCTTTATGCAGTTAAAGACTCAGCTTTATATCGATGGCAAGTGGGTCAATGGTGCCTCAACCCTGCCAGTAACAGATCCAAGTGATGATTCAGTAATTGCCAATGTTCAAGTTTCATCAGATAAAGATTGTGCTGATGCAGTAGATGCAGCAGCTCGTGCATTTAAGAGTTGGTCAAAGACAGCGCCACGTGTTCGTGGTGAAGTTTTGCGTAAAGCATTTGAAATTATGGTGGCCGAGGCCGATCGTCTTGCTGAAATTGTTTCTAAAGAAAATGGCAAAGTATTAACTGATGCAAAGGGTGAAATTTTATATGCCGCTGAGTTCTTTCGTTGGTTTTCGGAAGAGGCGGTAAGAATAAATGGTGAATTTAGAAGCTCACCAAGTGGGGATAAAAGAATTTTAGTTACCAAGCAACCAATTGGTGTTTCACTATTAATCACACCATGGAATTTTCCAGCTGCAATGGCAACTCGAAAGATTGGCCCAGCACTTGCTGCAGGTTGCACAGTTATTTTAAAGCCGGCAGGTGAAACTCCTCTTACTGCAATTGCAATTGTAGAAATTCTAGAAAGAGCTGGTGTGCCAGCAGGAGTTGTTAATCTAATTTTGCCAACACCAACTGGACCTGCAATTGCCAAAATATTAAAGGATCCAAGAGTTGTAAATCTTTCATTTACTGGTTCAACTGAGGTTGGCAGAGTTTTATTAAAAGAGGCGGCAGATCGGGTAATTCGTTGCTCAATGGAGTTAGGTGGTAACGCACCATTTCTAGTCCTATCTGATGCAAATGTTGATGAGGCGGTAAGTGGGGCACTGCTTGCCAAGATGAGAAATGGTGGCGCAGCTTGTACTGCAGCAAATCGTTTTTATGTTGCCAAAGAGTTAGCTGAAGATTTCACTAGCAAGTTAGCTGCTGCAATGAGCCAATTAAAGATGGCACCTGGCACATCTACTGGCGCTCAACTTGGCGCAAGTGTTTCTGTTAAAGAACGAAATAAAATTGCAGAGTTGGTTGATTCATCTGTTTCAGCGGGAGCGGTAGTTAAAACCGGCGGTAAAACACCAGATGGCACCGGTGCTTTTTATCCCGCCACAGTTTTAACTGTTAAAAACGACAACCCAATCTTGGCGCAAGAGATCTTTGGACCGGTTGCACCAATTGTTATTACCTCTTCTGATGAAGAGGCTATCGAGCTAGCAAATGCAACTGAGTTTGGTTTGATTGCATATGTTTACTCAGGTGATTTAAAGCGTGCGATTAAGGTGGCAGAGGCGTTGGAATCTGGCATGGTGGCAATTAATAAAGGCGTGATCTCAGATCCGGCAGCACAATTTGGCGGCTTTAAACAATCTGGCTTGGGCCGTGAAGGTGGCTTTGCTGGAATTGAAGAGTTTTTAGAGACAAAATATATTGGCGTTGAGATTTAATTTTGAATTACGATATTCACACATATTGGCGCAATGATGCAGAGCGCAAGATCGCACTTGAATTAAAAC
>CALPKA020000117.1 GCA_943324025.2 Bifidobacterium breve
ACCAAGCTGAGCTCTTACGCGCAATTCCCTGCCAGCTGGCATCTGGTTTTTGAATTGTTTTAACAACTGTGTGCTCTGGGAAAACCTTTGCTCCGGCCTTTTCAGCTAGTCCTAAATAATTTTTAGGCAAAGTATTTTTAGCATTGTGTCTGCAGCCCGTCATACATGCACCACATTGCTGACAACCATCTCGTTCAGGTCCTACACCACCAAAAAATGGATCCTTAGATTTAACCGATGCACCATTGCCAAAATAAACTCCAAGAGGAGCTAATTTAAATGTGTGACCTACTCCCATTTGATCTGCAACCTCTTTCATTGCTTTATCAGATGGTGAAAAATATGGATTCTCAGTAACACCTAACATTCGAGATGCTTGGTCATACCAAGGAGATAACTCTGCATCCCAATCAGTAATGTGTTTCCATTGTTTATCTTCAAAGTAAGAAGCAGGTGGCTTATATAAAGTGTTGGCATAAACCAGTGATCCACCACCAACGCCCGCACCTGCTAAAACTAAAACATCTGGCAAAACATGGATTCTTTGAATTCCGCGTAGTCCAAGACGAGGTGCGTATAAAAATCTACTTAACCGCCAAGATGTTTTTGGGAAATCTTTATCTGAAAATCTTCTACCTGCTTCAAGGACTGCAACTTTGTAACCTTTTTCAGTTAAGCGAAGGGCTGCAACTGAACCACCAAAACCTGAACCGATTACAACAACATCAAAATCAGCAGATTTCATAATTAAACTCTACTTTGATTGAAGATAAAAAATAAGTAGTTAAAACTGGAGCCCCCCGTCAGGATTGAACTGACGACCTGCCGCTTACAAGGCGGCTGCTCTACCACTGAGCTAGAGAGGCGTGGTGCGAGGCGTAATTATTGCATAGCCGGGAAGTGGTATTTACTATCTGATTGGCCATCTAACTGGCTCAACATACTTAGCAATTCTGCCGTCGCCGGAGGATTTGCCTCGAATTCGGCGCCAAATCCATGGAAGTAAAAAAACACCCACCCAGGTGATATTTACTAAAGTTTTTACCAATTTACTTTTTTCTTTCACATTGGGCAACGGTATTCGCCAGTTTGGATCAAACTCATAATCTAAACCTTCTAAAACTGCATTAGCTAATCTTCGATGTCCCTCTGGATTCATATGTAATCGATCAAAGGCAAGAAATCTTCGATCATTTAAGAATTCAGCATTTTTACCCTCAAATAAAATTGTTGGATACTTTTTAGCAACCATTCTTACATTCTCATTAAAGGCGCTAAATCTTTGATGCCAAAGAGTTGCAGTCTTTCCTTTTCCTTCAACCTTATCAATTACTGTGAACACAATTACTGTTGCTCCGGCATCAGTTAATTGCTTGATTCCTTTTTCATATTCAGGAAGTGATACCTCTGGTTTGTAATTTGGCCGCAACACATCATTTGCACCGGCGTGAAATGAAACTAAGGTTTGTTTGCCTTCAATAAATTTAAGAGCGTGTGGTATTTGATCCTCAACCACTTGTTTAAGTAATTTACCTCTTACCGCCAAATTCATATAGGTAAAATCAGGATTTGATTTAGCTAAAGTGTCTGCAACGCGATCTGCCCAGCCGCGGTATTTACCGGCAACTACCTCATCACTCATTCCCTCAGTCATTGAATCGCCAAGAGCGATAAAACGAGAGTACTTCATTTTATTTGTTTCTTTCTGCCGCAACCTGATACATAACTATTGCTGTTGCCACGCTGGCATTTAAAGATTCAACAGATGATTGCATTGGAATTGATACAACTAGATCACATTTTTCTCTTACTAATCTAGATAAGCCTTTTCCTTCACTACCAACAATAATAAAGATAGATTCAGTAGCTATGTTCATCTTTGCCAAGGTGACATCACCTTCAGCATCTAAACCAATAATGAAACAGCCCGCTTTTTTCGCATCTTCAACAGCGCGAACTAAGTTTGTAACCTGTGAGATTGGCATTCGAGCAGCAGCTCCGGCAGAGGCCTTCCAGGCCGATCCAGTCATTGCTGCATTTCGTCTTTCTGGAATAACCACACCATCTGCACCAAATGCTGCTGCAGATCTAACTACCGCACCTAAGTTATGTGGATCGGTAATTGAATCTAAGCCAATTAGCATCATTGGTTTTTTTGCGGATGAGATTAATTTAGGAAATTCGGTGTAGTTAAATGGCTTTATTACAAGTGCAATACCTTGGTGATTAGAAAAACCAGTTAGATCATCAAGTGCTCTTCTTGGTAACTCTTTAATTGGCAGATCTGCATTTTTAGCTAAGCGAATTGCCTCTGAAATTTTCTCATCTATCTCAACCTTTATTGCAACAACTAACTCCTTAGCTGGAATCTTTGCCCGTAATGCCTCAACTACGGAGTTTTTGCCAGCAACTGCATCTTGGGCAGATTGCCTGCGATCAAATCTTTTCTCAGGACGATCCGGTCTGCGATCTTCACGTTTTAATTCACGATCATTTACTCGAACTGGCTTCTTAAACCCTTTTCGGTCATCACGCTTATCTACTCTGCGATCAGTAACCCGAGATGCTTTCTTAAATCCTTTACGATCATCACGTTTTTCTTCTCTGCGATCTTCTCTTTTTTCAGGGCGCGCAACAGCACTTCTTTCAACTCGCTTGCTGCCACCACGAGAAAAAGATTTAGGACCCTTTGGGCGATCTTTACGTGATTTACCTGGTTTCATCAATAACTCCACCTTGGTCCGTTAGCTGTGTCTTCAACAGTAATGCCTAGAGCTGCAATCTCATCTCGTATTTGATCTGCAGTTGCAAAATCTTTTCGCAATCTTGCCGCTTCACGCTGATCTAACGCTAATTTAATTAATCCATCCATCGCTGAATCATTTGATTTACTGCTAGCAAAAACTGCATCCTTTGGATCACAACCTAGTATGGAAAGTGCTCCCCTTATTTCACCAGCTGTTTTGGCAATAACTTTCTTATCCTCAGCAGATGAGTTTCCAATGCGCATTGATTCTGCGATAAAAGCCAGGGCTTGTGGGACTGCTAAATCATCATTCATAGCTGCTGCAAACTCAGGTGCAATTAATATTTCAACCTCTTTACCTAACACACTTTCTGCTCTGCTTAAAAAGGCTTCGATTCGTTTAAATGAGGTTGCTGATTCTGCCAAGGCTTCAAATGAGAACTCCAGCATGCTTCGATAATGCGCACTTCCTAAATACCAACGCAATTCAATTCCACGCACCTTCTTTAAAATCTCTGCAACCTGTAATGAGTTTCCTAGAGATTTACTCATTTTTTCACCACTAGTTGTTACCCAAGCATTGTGCATCCAAATATTTGAAAACTTATATCCTGCAGCATTTGATTGGGCAATCTCATTTTCATG
>CALPKA020000118.1 GCA_943324025.2 Bifidobacterium breve
GAATCTCTCGTAGGTCAAAAACGAATGGGTTTAAATCTGTTGCACTACCCAATGAGAATCCAGATCCCACAACATAACTAAGTGTTGCAATATATAGATTTGGTAAATAAAGAATTTGCAACAAAAAGAGCAATGCCCCGCCTAGTATGCCTGGATGAATAACAATTGTCAGATTCTTTGCTATTGAGAAATTCACTAACAATGAAAAAGTAAACACCAAACCAGCAACCCCAAGCATGATTAGAAACATTTGATATGGTAATTTAACTAAAGGCTCAATCCTAAAAGTTGTTGTTGCTATAAGAAGTAGAATCATTAAAATCAATAAACCTCTAAACCAATCCACCGAAACTTGAGAATTAGAGGCAGTTAAACCAAGAATCAAATAGCAAAATAGATATGCCAATATGAAATATGCCCGGCTGAGCTTTTTATTCTCAAGAATTAACACCACTCTTCGAAACCCTATTCGCATGGTTAGAAGCGGAAGTAGCGCTGCACCAAGTGGCAAAAAGGAAAGATAGCCGGTTATCTCATTACTAGTTATGTTAAAAGGGGTTAAATGCGCACCTAGCCATAACCAAACTGCAGCACGCATTGGATCTGAAGTAGTTCCATATGTGCTTCCTGCGGTGGCCCAAGCAAACAAGGTTATAAAAGCTAATGGGAATAGTATTATTAAAATTGATCTAATTACTTGTTGCAGCGATACCCAAAATCTCCGCGCAACCATTATTTTCCTATCTGCGATTTATCCATTCAATATCTTGCGCATCAAGTTAGCGGTTTCACTTGGTGTTTTACCAACCGCAACACCGACAGCCTCTAATGCTTCTTTTTTAGCAGCTGCAGTTCCTGAAGATCCAGAAACGATCGCGCCTGCGTGGCCCATGGTCTTTCCTTCTGGTGCAGTAAATCCAGCCACATAACCAACAACAGGCTTGGTTACATACTCCTTGATAAATTGCGCCGCTCTCTCTTCAGCATCTCCACCAATTTCACCAATCATCACAATGGCTTTAGTTTCAGGATCATCTTGGAAAGCTCTTAAACAATCAATATGAGTAGTACCAATTATTGGGTCCCCACCAATTCCAACAGCGGTTGTAAAGCCAAAATCTCTTAACTCAAACATCATTTGATAAGTAAGTGTTCCTGATTTAGATACCAAACCAATTTGTCCAGGACCTGTAATGTCTGCTGGAATTATTCCCAGATTTGTTTTACCCGGAGAGATTATGCCAGGACAATTTGGGCCAAGTATTTGTGTTTTACCTTTGCTTACTGAGTATGAGTAAAAAGCTGCTACATCATGAACTGGAATTCCTTCAGTAATTACGACAACTAAAGGCATCGCTGCATCAATTGCATCAATCACTGCAGCTTTTGCAAATTTTGGTGGTACAAAAACTACAGAAGCATTAGCGCCAGTCGCACCCATGGCTTCACTTACAGAGTTGAAAACTGGAATCATTTTTCCATCCATATCAACACTTTGCCCACCCTTGCCAGGAGTAACTCCGCCAACAATATTGGTACCGGCCTTAAGCATTCGTTTTGTATGTTTTGTGCCTTCTGAGCCAGTCATGCCCTGCACAATTACTTTTGAATTTTCATTAACGAAAATGGCCATTATTTCGCCGCCAATTCTGCAGCCTTTGCCGCTGCGCCATCCATCGTTTCAAGTTGTTGTACAAGTGGATGATTTGCGTCATTTAGAATTTTGCGACCAAGCTCAACATTATTGCCATCTAGTCGTACCACAATTGGCTTTGTTGCTTGATTACCCAACATATTTAATGCTTGCACAATTCCATTAGCAACTGCATCACAAGCTGTGATTCCACCAAAGACATTCACAAACACACTTTTAACATCTTCATCACCCAAAATAATTGATAATCCATTTGCCATAACCTCAGCAGATGCACCGCCACCAATATCTAGGAAATTCGCTGGCTTAACACCATATTTCTCTCCTGCATAAGCAACAACATCTAATGTGCTCATAACCAAACCAGCACCGTTACCTATAATTCCAACCTGACCATCTAATTTCACATAATTTAGATCTTTTTCTTTAGCCAACTTTTCCAATGGATTAGTTGATGCGTGATCAACTAATGCTTCATGATCTGGATGTCTAAAACTTGAATTGTCATCTAGGGTCACTTTTCCATCTAATGCAATGATTTTTCCATCTGAGGTTTTAACTAATGGATTGATCTCCATCAATGTTGCATCTTCTTTAACAAAGGCTTGCCACAACTTAACAAGTACATCTGCAACCTGATCAAGCACATCTGCCGGAAACATTCCACCTTTTGCTATCTCTAAGGCTTTTGCTTTATCAATTCCGTTATTTGGGTTAATTCCAACTTTTGCTAATTTCTCAGGAGTTTTATGTGCAACCTCTTCAATTTCCATTCCACCGGCAACTGATGCCATAACTAAGAAGTTTCGGTTAGCGCGGTCAAGAAGTATTGCTAGGTAATACTCAGAATCAATTGGTGCAGCTTGCGCGATCATAACTTTATTTACAATATGACCTTTAATATCCATTCCTAAAATAGCTTTGGCTTTTTCTTTTGCATCAGTTGAGTTCTCGGCAAGTTTTACTCCACCAGCTTTTCCTCTGCCGCCAACTTTTACTTGAGCTTTAACAACAACTTTTCCGCCGATTTTTTCTGCGGCCGCAAATGCTTCATCAGCGGTAGTAGCAACGGCGCCGGCTAATACTGGAATTTGGTGAGATTCAAAAAGATCGCGCGCCTGATACTCAAATAGATCCACTAATTATCCCCGATCAATCTCATACAAGTGCAAGGTAGTAATAGTAATGAGATAGCCGCTAAATTTATAATTTCTCAACTGGGGCATACCGCAGCAGTAGGCGCTTTTCTCCAAATGAGCCAAAATCAATGGTTGCCTCCGCACGATCACCATCGCCTGAAACCAAAACCACCGTCCCTAATCCAAATGTGTCATGTGAAACTCGCTCACCAATCTCAAGCTTCATCGTATTGCTGACTTTGCCTGTTGGTTTAGGTGCATTAAAGCTTCGAGTTGCTGGAGTTTTTCTAATTGATATTTTCTCCTGGGCTTGATTCCACTCAATCACTGAATCAGGTATTTCACTTAAAAATCTTGATGCCGCGTTGTAGTTAGGAGCACCCCAAGAGGAGCGATACTCAGCCCTAGTTATAAATAAATTTTCACGAGCTCTGGTTAACCCGACATAGGCAAGTCTTCGTTCTTCTTGCAACTCATCTGGATCACCAAGTGTTCGAGAGTGCGGAAAAATTCCCTCTTCCATACCTGTTAAGAAAACTGTTGGAAACTCTAAACCCTTGGCGGTATGAAGTGTCATCATGGTAACAACGCCGCCA
>CALPKA020000119.1 GCA_943324025.2 Bifidobacterium breve
ATCTGCTAATGCTGTTTGTTGCCAAACCCTAGATATCAACTCACCTTCATAATTCTTACCATTACTCCAAATACTCCATAACAAATCAGAGATATCAGATGATTTACTTAATGCTTTTTTCGCCTCTTTAATCAAATCATTAATTCGTTTTAAGCTAGTTAACTCCTCCCAAGGCAGATCAGGTGTTAGGCAGGTTAGATGATCTAAAATTAAATCAGTTGAGCTTTTAGGTGGGTTATGTTTTTGCGCTTTGCTTAATGCAATTCGCATCTGCCTAATTGATATTGCATCTGCGCCGGCAAACTCACTTTTAAGTAGTAGCTCAATCTCATCCCAATTACTTGATGTTATTTTCAATTGGCCAAGTGCAATTTGAGCAACTGTAATGATTGGCTTTATCGCTGGATTATCGCCAAGGGAGGCTGCTTGGGCATCTATTTCAACTGGTATTGAGTTCATCGCAAATGCCCGTTGCAGCGCAGTAATTTGTGGACCGGGGGACCTAACAATGACAGCCATCTGTGACCATGGCATATTTGAGATTAAGTGAGCAGATCTAAATTGGTGGGCAATAAAATTTGCTTCCTCACTTGCACTACTTAAAAGTGCTACTTGTTGGGAGGCAACCGGGCGCAATCTTTTATCTAAAGTAATTTTCTTCTTTATTCCAAACTGCTCTAAATCTGAAATTAAGTTATCGGGATCTGCCCCTCTAAATCTGCCAACTGCGCTATCTGGATCGGCAAATATAACTAGCTCAGGGCCACTTAGTAATTGAAGTAATTTGCGTTGGGCCCGATCTGACTCTTGAAACTCATCGACATAAATAATCTGGAATAGTTTTTGATACTTCTCGAGCAATCTTTGATTTGATTCAAGTTTATCAACTGCTAAAACCACAATCTCACTTGGATCCACCCGATTAAAAGAGTGTGTAGTGGTGGCATCTCGTAGCGCCATCGCATTTTGATATCTATCCCAAAACTGGCAAATTGCTGGCCAATACTTTTGGTCATATTTTTTTGCAAACTTACTTAACTCCGCCGGTGAGCTGCCTCGCTCTGTCGCTCGTCCTATAAACTCACGCAACTCTTTAGCAAAACCTTTGGTGGTAAGGGCTGGAATTAAATCTTGAGGCCAATTACTTTGCCCAGGATTTGCAGCATCTAACTCAAGTAATTGTCTAATCTGCGCATCTTGTTCAGCACCTGATAGCAAGACATATTTTTTATCAGCTGATGACTCTAAATTTATTGGATCATTTAAGATCATAAAAGCAATTGAGTGAAAGGTTCTTGCAATTGGCTCTGCGACTGTGTGGGAGGTGGGGTTTGCTGAAGCTATTTGATCTCGCAATTTGTTAGCTGCTTGCCGGCCATAGGTCAGTGCCAAAATTTTATTTGGATCTTCACCAGCTGCTATTCGATTGGCAATTGCAGCAATTAAGGTGGATGTTTTTCCACTACCTGCTTGGCCTAAAACTAATAATTGTGAAGTGCGATGATTAACAACCTCTAATTGCGCCGGGGTTAAATCCTTTAACTCAAGGTTTTTAGCCAAGCTGGTAGATCTAATTAGTTTAAGCTCTAAATTATCCTTCACGCTGGCCACGGCCTAATTTAACAAGCAGGCGGTGACAATCGGGGTTATTGCCCAAATCTGGTTAGGAGTTCTCGTTTGCTCGCTTATTTTTTGAAGTAAGTCGAGCTCTAGTTGAACCATCCAAAATAACCTTTCGGATTCGAACCACCGCAGGGGTTACCTCAACACACTCATCTTCCCGACAAAACTCAAGAGCACCTTCCATATTTAATTTCTTAGCCGGAATTAATCGCTCAGATTCATCTGTTCCAGAGGCGCGCATATTTGTTAACTTCTTTTCTCGAACGCAGTTAACATCCATATCTTCACTTCGAGAGTTTTCGCCAATTACCATTCCTTCATAAACTTCATCTCCTGGTTCAACAAATATCGAACCACGATCTTGGGTGCCATAAAGTGCGTAGCTGGTAACTGATCCCATTCGATCTGAAACTAATGAACCGGTTGAGCGAGTGCGCAGCTCACCATGCCATGCTTCATAACCATCAAATACATGGTGGAGTAATCCAGTTCCACGTGTTTCAGTTAAGAACTCAGTTCTAAAACCAATTAAACCTCGGGAAGGAACACGGTAATCAAGACGGATCCAACTTGTGCCATGGTTAACCATCTGCTCCATGCGACCCTTACGAAGTGCCATTAACTGAGTAATCACACCTAAGTACTCCTCAGGTGCATCAATAGATAAGCGCTCCATCGGCTCATGAACCTTGCCATCAACCATTTTGGTAACAACTTGTGGCTTACCAACTGTTAACTCAAATCCTTCACGTTTCATAATTTCAACTAGTACCGCAAGTTGTAACTCACCACGACCTTGCACCTCCCAGGTATCTGGGCGATCAGTGTTTAAAACTCGAAGGGAAACATTTCCAACTAGCTCTGCATCAAGACGACCTTTAACTTGGCGAGCGGTTAATTTATTTCCACTTTTTCCTGCAAGGGGTGAGGTATTAATACCAATAGTCATCGAAATACTTGGCTCATCTACGGTGATTAATGGCAGCGCATGTGGGTTTTCTAAATCAGCCAATGTCTCACCTAATGTGATGGTTTCAATTCCGGCCACCGCAATAATGTCACCAGGGTGGGCCTCCATCGCTGGTACCCGCTCTAATGCTTCAGTAATTAATAGCTCTGAAACCTTAACTCGCTCAGTTGAACCATCAGTCTTAATCCAAGTAACTGATTGACCCTTCTTTATAACACCTTCTCGAACTCGACAAAGTGCTAATCGACCTAGGAATGGAGATGAATCTAAGTTTGTAACATGTGCTTGCAATGGTGCACCCTCATGATATTCCGGCGCTGGAATTGCAGAAAATATTGTGTCAAATAAAACATCTAAGTTTTCCTTATTTGGCATGCCACCATCTGCTGGTCGATCAAGGGATGCCTTACCTGCTTTGGCAGATGCATAAACAATTGGAAACTCAATCTGATCTTCATTTGCATCTAAATCTAAGAAGAGTGCGTATGCCTCATCAACTACCTCAGCAATACGTGAATCTGGTCGGTCAACTTTATTAATTACTAAAATTACCGGCAGATTTTTTTGCAGAGCTTTGCGAAGTACAAATCGTGTTTGTGGCAGTGGTCCCTCTGAGGCATCTACTAATAAAATTACGCCATCAACCATCTCTAATCCGCGTTCAACCTCGCCACCGAAATCAGCATGTCCTGGTGTGTCAATAATATTTACAATCGTTTCCCCGCGTTTTACCGCGGTGTTTTTTGCCAAGATGGTAATTCCCTTTTCGCGCTCTAGATCCA
>CALPKA020000120.1 GCA_943324025.2 Bifidobacterium breve
ATCAACGAGATTTAGATTTTGCTAAGGCGATGAAACTTCCAGTAAAAGTTGTAATTGATACTGGCATGGAGGATCCAAATTCATCTGGAATTGCAACTGAAGGTGATGGCAAGGTTATTAACTCAGGTTCAATTACCGGCTTAGGCAAAGATGAAGCGATTGCAAAGATTATTTCTGAGCTAGAGGGTAAAAAGCTTGGTAAGGCGACAAAGAATTATCGCCTTCGCGATTGGTTGATCTCCCGCCAACGTTTTTGGGGAACACCAATTCCAATTATTCACTGTGATAGTTGTGGCTTAGTTCCAGTTCCAGAATCACAATTGCCAGTTGAGTTACCAGATGCAAAAGGCTTGGATTTAAAACCAAAGGGAACATCTCCGCTTGGAGCTGCAAGTGATTGGGTAAATGTTGCATGCCCTAAGTGCAAGGCGCCTGCTAAACGAGATGCTGACACGATGGATACTTTTGTTGACTCATCCTGGTACTTCCTTCGTTACACATCAGTAAATAACCATGATGTTGCCTTTGATAAAAAAGAGGTTGAGACCTGGATGCCAGTTGATCAATATGTTGGTGGTGTAACACATGCGATCTTGCACCTTTTGTATTCACGCTTTTTCACCAAGGTACTACATGATCTTGGCATGTTAAATTTCACCGAACCATTTACTCGTCTTTTAAATCAAGGAATGGTTTTGATGGATGGCTCAGCCATGAGTAAGAGCCGGGGCAATCTTGTTAAGTTATCTGATGAGCTTGATAAGCATGGTGTGGATGCGATTCGAGTATCAATGGTTTTTGCAGCTCCACCTGAGGATGACATTGATTGGTCAGATGTTTCACCTGCTGGCTCATTAAAGTTTTTAAACCGTGCTTGGCGCATTAGCCAGGATGTAACAAGTAAGCCTGGGGTAGATGTAAAGAGTGGAAATATTGAACTTCGCAAAGTAATCCATAAAGCACTTTCTGATATTGAGTTAGCGGTTGAATCCTTTAGATTCAATGTTGTAATTGCAAGAATTATGGAGTTAGTAAATGCAACAAGAAAGGCAATTGATTCTGGTTGCGGACCACAAGATCCAGCTGTACGAGAATCTGCAGAGGCAATTGCAATCTGCCTTTCATTAGTTGCCCCATACACCGCAGAAGATATGTGGGAAAAGCTTGGCCATAAACCTGCAATTGCAAATGCTGGTTGGCCGGCAATCGATAAATCACTCCTTGGTGTTGATAATGTGATTGCCATCTTGCAGATAAATGGCAAGATCAAAGATCGCATTGAGGTATCCCCAAATATTTCAAATGATGCGTTAGAAAAATTAGGCAGAGAAAATGCTGAGATTAAGGCAGCTTTAATTGGTGCTGATGTGAAGAAGGTAATTGTTGTTTCGCCAAAACTAGTCAATTTTGTAATCTAAAAACTGATCCAAACCAGCATTGATTGATCAAAGTTACTAAATGAGAAATAGACTCAAGGGGCTTAAAGGTTTAATCCTGGCATCTCATTTTGGTCCAACCATGGCAGTTACCCTGGTTTCATTTTTGCTAGCAAGTAATCTTTGGTGGGAAGGCCCCGCATATGTAATTGCTTTTGGTGTATTCCTAGGCCAGCTTTTAGTTGGATTTACCAATGACCTAAATGATTTTGAAGATGATCTAAAACATAAACGAATGAATAAGCCATTGGTAAGTGGATTGATTACTACTAAGCAATTAAAAAGAGCAATATTTGTAGTTGCCCCATTTGCACTTTTGTTTAATCTACTTGGTCCTCTTGGATTAAAAGGTGGCAGCCTTTACCTCCTTGGCGTTGGCTTAGGTGTTTCCTATAACTTTTACTTCAAATCAACACTGCTTTCACCTTTGCCATATGCATTAGCATTTGCAGCCTTAGTCTCATCAATAGTGATCGCAACTGATCAAAATGTGCCAATCTGGCTAGTACTTGCCGGTGCCTTATTTGGAGTAGCCGCCCACTTTGCCAATGTGCTTAAAGATTTAGATCAAGATTTAACCTCTGGAATTAAGGGATTACCGCAGCGATTGGGTAAGAAAAAATCAAGGATTATCTGTGGAGCACTTCTTATCACTTTGACCTTAACTTTAAATAGTGCCAATCCCAATCAGGTGCTTCTTATCGTTGGCTTAATTGGTGCGCTCTTAACCGCCATCTCCTCTGATAAGTGGATCTTTAAAGCATTAATGATCACAGCGATTGTTGATGTGATTTTACTGCTTGAAGCAGCCGGAACTCAGATTGGCAGTATTTCTATTTAGGCTTAAAATCTGAAGTATTTCAGTAAATCAAAGGCGCAAAAGGTATTTATCTCATTTCAAGGTATACTAATCGCGTTGAATTCGTCTAACTAAATCCTATTGGAATGTGAGAGTTTAATGAGTTCGCATATAAAACTAACTCGTTTAGATTATGTTGTTGCCTTAATTAGCTGCATGATATTTCTCTCCTTTTGGCTAGTGATTGCAACCTTTCCAAATTTTTATTTTGTGAATCCTTCTGCGCAGATTAACCCGCTACGGAGATTTGAATTGGTTTTGAGTACTCTTGGATGGATATTCATCTCAACAATCAGTCCTTTGTCCCTGATGATTTACTCTTTCGGTTATCATAAAGCGGTAAAATTTCTACCACTTACAGGTTTACTATGGCCGATTAGTTTGGTCATAAGCCAAGTAACTTCATATGTGCAAACTGGGTATTTTTATCTTGAATATTTATCGAATTTTCCTATTTTTATATATACCGATTTGGTACTTCCAGTACTAATAATGTTTATTTGGTTAGACATAAAGCCAAGGAGGCAAAAAATTAATCTCGAAAATCAACCTATGGTGAATGCTTGAATTCAAAATTCACAATAGTGGCCCAACGCTTATTTGTTTTTGTGTTGGTAGTTATTTCGTTTACTCTTACTTACAATAACAGCACTGCGCATGCTATGAGTAATCCAGCAATTATTGAAATTGCAGAAGCAAAGGATTTAGATCCAAGTATTTTAAAATTAATTTTAGGACCGCAAGGGGCGTTGAAATCTCCAAATAGTTCTGCAAAGTATCTGCTTGAGAAAATTAGAGTACTAACTCAGCAAAAGAAATTAAGTGATGCCGAATTTATTAAATCAACATTAACAGGCGCAGCTGGCGCTACAGGTGCAAGTGGTATTTCAGGTACAACTGGTACTACAGGTGCAACTGGTGGTACAGGCGCTCCAGGTGAAACAGGTTTACCAGGACCACAAGGATCAGTTGGACCACAAGGATCAGTTGGACCACAAGGTGCAACAGGTTCACCAGGACCACAAGGATCAGTTGGACCACAAGGTGCAACAGG
>CALPKA020000121.1 GCA_943324025.2 Bifidobacterium breve
AGTTACTAATCCTTCTGAATATCCGGATGGAAAAGTTGCAGAGGTTCAGGAACCAATCGTCAAAGCAACAATATTGGCACCTAGTGAGTTCATCGGAACAATTATGGAGCTTTGCCAGCAGCGCAGAGGCATTCAAAAAGGCATGGACTATTTATCAGAAGACAGAATTGAAATTCGCTACACATTACCGCTTGCCGAAATCGTCTTTGATTTCTTTGATCAATTAAAGTCCAGAACTAGAGGTTATGCCTCACTTGATTATGAACCAATCGGTGAAGAAGCAGGTGACCTAGTTAAAGTAGACATCTTGCTCCAAGGTGAAAAGGTAGATGCTTTCAGCCAAATCATTCATCGAGATAAAGCTTATTCATACGGCGTTAAGATGACGGAAAAACTTCGTGAATTGATTCCACGTCAACAATTTGAGGTGCCAATCCAAGCTGCAATCGGTGCAAAGATTATCGCTCGTGAAAACATTAGAGCCATCAGAAAAGATGTACTAGCCAAATGTTATGGCGGCGATATCACACGTAAACGAAAACTTTTGGAGAAGCAAAAAGAGGGTAAGAAGAGAATGAAGATGGTTGGCCGTGTTGAGGTTCCTCAGGAAGCTTTCATCGCCGCTTTAACAACTGATTCAGATAAAGTGAGTGAAAAGAAAAAGTAAGTGAATCTTGCCTTTTACATTCACATTCCATATTGCATAAAGCGATGCGGCTACTGCGACTTTAATACCTATACCCCTGCGGAATTAAAGATTTCAACAGGGCTTGAACAGATATCAAACTCTTATATAGATCTACTGCTTCAAGAAATAGATTCAGTACGCGAGCAAATTGTTGGAGAAATTACGGTTCCTTCCATATTTTTTGGGGGCGGAACTCCTTCACTTATGCAGCCAAATGATATTGGAAGAGTTATATCAAAGATTAAGACGGAGTTTGATTTACCGCTTAACTCAGAAATTACTTTAGAGTGCAACCCGGACACGGTAACTAAAGATAGTTTAGAGAATTTCAAAAAAGTTGGGATTAATAGAGTTTCATTTGGTATGCAATCTGCCGTTCCACATGTACTTGCCACTTTAGATAGAACTCACAAACCAGAGAACTTAGCGCAAGCGACAACTTGGGCCAACGAAGTGGGAATATCTGAAATTTCAGTTGATTTGATTTATGGCACACCCGGTGAATCAATCACAGATTGGCAAACCTCCATAGATTCCGCACTAGCGTTACCAATTACTCATATCTCAGCTTATGCACTAATTATTGAAGAGGGAACAAAGCTGGCAGCACAAATTAAACGCGGTGAGGTTACTGAAGTCGATGATGATTTAGTTGCAGATAAATACTTGATCGCTGACAAAGCATTTAAGGAGGCAGGATTTGAGTGGTATGAGTTAAGTAATTGGTCTAAACCTGGCTCTGAGAGTAAACATAATATGGCTTATTGGAATGGTGATAACTGGTGGGGTGCTGGGCCTGGTGCACACTCACATTTAAATGGTAAAAGATTCTGGAATGTTAAGCATCCAAATCTATATAAAGAGAGAATTCAAAATAAACAATCAGCAATTGCTGATTCTGAAGTACTTAAAAAAGATCAGATTGAAAGTGAGCGCTTAATGCTTCTACTTAGATTACCCTCCGGAATTGAGAAGCAAACTTTGAATCAAATTCAGTTATCAGAACTATCTGAGTTTGTAGAAAGTGGCCATTTAGATCGCGCTAATTGGAATCAAGGTCGTGCCTCATTGACCCTAAATGGGCGATTAATTGCTGATCGAATTCTTAGAAAAATCCTCTTGTAGTACCTTTTGCTTATGAGTAATGCGATGCCAGGACGGCAACTTGAAATCCTAAAAGCGATTGTGGATGAGTATGTTGCTACAGAGGAGCCAGTTGGTTCTAAGACTTTGTCTACTCGCGCCGGATTAGGTGTATCGCCAGCCACAATTAGAAATGAAATGGCGTTGCTAGAGGATGCTGGTTTAATTACTCAGCCGCACACGAGCGCTGGAAGAATTCCGACCAATAAAGGTTACCGAGTATTTGTTGATCAACTAGCTGAAGTTAAACCTCTTTCAAATGCTGAACGTAAAGCCATAGAAAACTTCTTAGATGGAGCAACTGATTTAGATGACGTAATTTCTCGCACCGTCAGGTTATTGGCTCAAGTCACCAAGCAAGTTGCTGTGGTGCAGTATCCATCTTTGATTAAAGCCAAGGTTCGGCATATCGAATTAGTGTTATTAAACCCAAATAGAATCATGATTGTTTTAATCACTGACACTGGACGCGTAGAGCAACGAATGGTTGAACTTGCATATGAAATCACAGAAGGCTCACTTTCAGACTTACACAAAAAAGTTAATTCATTAATCTCCACCCAGTCACTTTCAAATGTCGCAAGCAAGCTAGAGAGTTTAAGTTCTAGCTATAGAGGCAGTGATAAGTCAAACATTGTTGTAATTATTACAACTTTAATTGAAATGGCTATAGAACAACCAGAGGAAAAAGTTGTGCTTGCTGGTGCATCAAATTTGGCGAGAGCAAATCAAGATCTTTCTAGCAGCATTCATCCAATTCTTGAAGCGCTAGAAGAGCAAGTGGTTGTGTTGAGGTTGCTCTCTGGCACAGATTCTTCTGTTAAAGTTCAAATTGGTGATGAGCAAAGCGAGAAAAGTTTAAGAAAAACAAGCTTGGTCAAGGTTGGATATGCAAATGTTGGTGCACTTGGAATCTTAGGCCCAACTCGTATGGATTATGCCTCATCAATTTCAGCTGTGAATGCGGTTGCTAATTATGTTGGACGATTCCTTACTGAGAATAAATAGTTTATGGGCGATCTATACGAAACACTGGGCGTAGATAGAGATGCCAGCTTTGATGAGATCAAGAAGGCATATAGAAAACTTGCTAGGAGTTTTCATCCAGATGTAAATCCGGATCCGAAGATGGCGGATAAGTTCAAGGAAATAACCGCCGCATATGAGATCCTCAGCGATCCAGATAAACGCCAGAATTACGATATTGGTGGAAGTGGTTTTGGTTCGGGTTTTGGTAATTCTAATTTCGGTTTTGGCGACATTATGGATGCCTTCTTTGGAGGAGGACAACAGCGCGGACCGCGTCCAAGAACTAGGCCAGGACAAGATGCACTTATTAGAGTTGAAGTTGATCTAAAGGAAGCTGTTTTTGGTTGCGAGCGAGATTTAAATGTTGATACTGCAATAGTTTGCACAAAATGTGGTGGAAGTGGATGTGCGAATAATTCAAGACCTAGAACTTGCGATATTTGCAAAGGTAGAGGAGAAACTCAACAAGTGGCCCGTTCAATTCTAGGA
>CALPKA020000122.1 GCA_943324025.2 Bifidobacterium breve
GAAGGTTGTAGTACTTCTTGCTATCTCTTCCCGTAGTACTCAATCACAGCAAATTCTTGAGATTTTAGGAAACCTACAAGCAGCAGATAAAAACAGCTGGTTACTTGGCACAGTAGATGTTGATGCCCAGCCTGAGGTTGCCCAAGCCTTACAAATTAAATCAGTACCAATTGCAATCGCAATTATCGCAGAGCAGTTATTGCCACTATTTGAATCTGTTCCCCAACTTGATCAGGTGCGGCTAGTTATAAATAAATTATTAGAGCTTGCATCTCAAAAAGGAGTTGGCACAGCCCCTGAAGGAGTAAGTGAAATCCCAATGGAGCCGGAGGAGGAGGCAGCATATGCTGCGATGGAAAAAGGTGATTACAAAGCGGCTAAAGCTTCTTATGAGGCTTGGTTAAAACGCAAACCAAATGAGCAGGTAGCACAGGTTGGTTTAGCTCAGGTGAATTTAATGTTGCGGGTGGATGGCCTGGATCCAGTATTGACTTTGCAAAATGAAAAGGCAGATGATCTAACAAGCCAATTGATGAGTGCTGATATTGAGGTTGCAACTGGAAATTATGAGGCAGCCTTTGACCGGATGATCAGAGCGGTTAAGAAATTTACCGGTGAGGATCGAGATAAAGCTAAAGCGCATTTAATCTCTTTATTTAATTTAGTTGATCCAACCGATCCAAGATTGATTAAGGCACGGGGAGAGCTAGCAAGCGCGCTTTTTTAATTACTACTTTAATTAGCAGCAAATGATTTATACATATCTATATACATCTTTTATATACATCTTTTATATACATCTTTTATATACATCTTTATATATGCCAGATATCTTCAAATCTGCATCATTGCCCCATTTGGGGATTGGGCTGAATCCAAAGATCCCTAGCCAGATATTGTTAATAACAATCTTGTAATCTGGGGATCTACGCCGAAAATTGATGATTTTTTGCCCCTAAAACCCTCCACTAGGCTCACCCACGGCTAGGCAAATTTCCCACCTACCTCTACGCTATCTCCACTACTTGGTGGGCACAGGTCCGCTTTGTTGAACACTTAAGAAAGGTTTAACCCTTGATGAAAAAGAACCGTCTAAAGGTAGCCGTTGTCGCACTTGCTGCTTCTGTCAGCTTAGTTTTGACATCATGCTCCTCATCTTCATCTGATCTTTTCATTGCATCTGATCTACCTCTACAAGGTGGATCTGCAGATCAGAGTAAGTCAACAAACAACGCAATTAAATTATTGCTAAAGCAAATGGATAACATGGCTGGCGAATTCTCAGTTGGATTCCGCGAGTATGACAACTCCACAGCTGCAAAGGGTTCATGGGATGATGCACAATGTGCAAAGAATGCTCAAGCTCACGTAGCTGCTAAGGACGAAGTTGGCGTAATGGGTACATATAACTCAGGTTGCGCAAAGATTATCGTTCCTGTTCTTAACCAAGATCCAGAGGGTCCAATGGTTATGATTTCAAACGCAAACACAAACCCAGGTCTTACAAAGGCATGGGATGCAGGCGAGCCTGAGAAGTACTATCCAACAGGTGCACGTAACTACTTCCGTGTAGTAACAACAGATGATAACCAAGGTAATGCTGCTGCAGAGTTTGCACAAAGCGTTGGTGTTAAGCGCGTATACGTACTTAACGATCGTCAAACATACGGAATCGGTGTTGCACGTTCATTCACAGCTGCAGCTAAGAAGCTTGGCTTGACTGTACTTTCAGATGGCGATGCCGGAACTGGTTGGGATGATAAAGCTCCTAACTACGAAGCATTGTTTACAAAGATCAAGGCAACAAAGCCAGATATGGTTTATGTTGGCGGAATCTTCGACCTTAACGGTGGACAACTTGTTAAAGACAAGGTTAAGTACCTTGGCGATAACACCAAAGTTAAGTTCATGATGCCAGACGGCTTCACTGGATACCCAGATTTCTTGGCTCTTCCAGAGGCTCAAGGCGCATACCTATCATTTACTGGTCTATCAATTGATCAGTTCCCTAAGGGTGGAGCAGCAGAGAAGTTCCAAGCTGACTACCTAGCTGAGTACGGTGAGGCTCCAACTAGCTCATTCTCCGTATACGGTGCAGCAGCAGCCCAGGTTCTTCTTAAGGCTATTGCAGCTTCAGACGGAACTCGCAAGGGTGTATTCGAAGCTATGAAGGGCATTGTTGTACCTGCTGAGGAATCAGTAGTTGGAACAGAACTTCGCTTCGATGAGAATGGCGATATCGTTTCACGCGATATTACAATTCTTAACGTAACAGATAGCAAAGAGACCTTCGTTACGAAGATCACTGTTAAGTAGTTCTAGAACCTTCTAGATCTACAGATTTGGGCGGCTACCTAACCGTAGCCGCCCTTATCTTGACTCTAAGCAAAAAGAAATAAATTTTTACTTATAAATAACACAAAACTGCTGTATCTTTCGAGAATTAGTTTTTTAGTAAGACCCTAATTTTTAGGATCAATTGAAAGAGGTTGAAAGTGGCAAAAGTTGCAGAGGCCAAGACATTTAAAGGCACTCCTGGCCAAATTCGCCAACAACGTATTGAGCGAATCGGAGCAATCTCACTTAGCGGCATAGCTGCGGTCTGGATGATCGCAAACCTTATAAAGGCACCAGAGCAGTTTGCACAGGTTGCAATCTCTGGATTACGAAATGGCTTGATCTACGCATTGATCGCCCTTGGTTACACACTTGTTTATGGAATTATTGAATTAATTAACTTTGCTCACGGTGACCTATTTATGCTTAGCGCCGTATTCTCCTCATTCTTTATTACCTACTGGATGGGCGCTGACCAATCAAATGGTTATGGCTGGTTTGCATTTGGTTTGTGTTTAGTTGCGGTAATGATCTTTGGCGCAGTAATAAATGTATTGATTGAACGTCTGGCCTATCGCAGATTGCGTCACGCCCCACGTCTTGCTCCTTTAATTACAGCTGTTGGTATGTCCTTCCTACTTAACTTCATTGGTTTGAAGTGGAATGGTTCAACGCCAAGACAGTGGCCAACTGTTATTCCAAGCGGTGATATCTATATTGGTGAGATCAGAATCAGCATGATCACCATCTGGCTATTTTTAATCGGTTTCCCACTTCTTGTTGGCTTAAATTACTTAGTAACAAGCACCAAACAAGGAAAGGCGATGCGCGCAACCTCTCAAGACCGCGATGCATCAACCTTGATGGGTATTAATGTTAATAAGACAATCGCCTTCACCTTCGCACTAGGTGGTGCGATGGCTGGAGCTGCCGGTCTTTTGTATCAGCAATCAATTGGGACTACTAACTACAACCTAGGATTTCAACTTGGCTTAATCGCC
>CALPKA020000123.1 GCA_943324025.2 Bifidobacterium breve
GAATGGACGGCGGCGCACCTTCTCGGTTAACTGACCACCCTCGTCATAGCCAACATAACCTGGAGGAGCACCAAACAAACGTGATGCTGTGTGTTTCTCGGAGTATTCAGACATATCTAATTGAATTAATGCATCTGAATCACCAAACAAAAATTGGGCAAGTGTGCGAGAAAGTTCTGTCTTTCCAACTCCTGATGGGCCAGCAAAAATAAATGATCCGCCAGGTCGCTTTGGATCTTTAAGTCCAGCTCGTGTTCTACGGATAGCTTGAGACAAGGCTTTGATCGCCTGATCTTGGCCAATAACTCTTCTGTGCAACTCATCTTCCATTTTCAATAACCGAGCAGTCTCTGCTTCAGTTAACTTAAATACTGGAATTCCTGTTGCAGTTGAAAGAACTTCGGCAATTAATTCTTCATCAACTTCAGCAACTACATCAAGATCGCCCGCCTTCCAATTCTTTTCACGCTCTGCTTTTTCAGCAATCAAATTTTTCTCTTTATCGCGCAATGATGCTGCCTTTTCAAAATCTTGACCATCAATTGCAGATTCCTTCTCCTTGCGAGCAGCAGCAATCTTGTCGTCATACTCACGAATTTCAGGTGGAACTGTCATGCGTCGAATACGAAGGCGTGATCCTGCTTCATCAATTAAATCGATAGCTTTATCAGGCAAATGACGATCTGAAACATAACGATCAGCCAGAGTCGCTGCTGATACTAAAGCGCCATCTGAAATCGAAACCTTATGGTGGCTTTCATAGCGATCGCGCAAACCTTTAAGGATTTCAATTGTATGTGCAACTGTTGGTTCGGCAACTTGAATTGGTTGGAAACGTCGTTCAAGAGCTGCATCTTTTTCTAAGTGCTTACGGTATTCATCCAAGGTTGTGGCACCGATTGTCTGTAACTCTCCCCTAGCCAACATTGGCTTGAGAATTGAAGCTGCATCAATTGCACCTTCAGCTGCGCCTGCGCCAACTAATGTATGAATTTCATCGATGAAAAGAATAATGTCGCCACGAGTTCTAATCTCTTTTAATACCTTCTTTAGGCGTTCTTCAAAATCACCGCGGTATCTAGAGCCTGCAACTAATGCTCCTAAATCCAATGAGTAAAGCTGTTTGTCCTTTAGAGTCTCTGGAATATCACCTTTAACAATTGCTTGAGCTAATCCTTCAACCACCGCTGTCTTACCAACACCTGGTTCACCAATTAATACCGGGTTATTTTTAGTACGGCGAGATAGAACTTGCATAACTCTTTCAATCTCTTTTTCACGGCCAATAACTGGATCTAACTTGCCTTCACGAGCAGCTTGAGTCAGATTGCGACCAAATTGATCTAGTACCAAAGATGTTGAAGGTTGACCTTCTGCTGGACCTCCAGCTGCAACAGCTTCTTTGCCTTGATATCCAGAAAGTAATTGGATTACCTGTTGGCGAACTCGAGAAAGATCTGCGCCAAGCTTTACTAGAACTTGTGCTGCAACTCCTTCACCTTCACGAATTAAACCTAAAAGAATATGTTCGGTACCAATGTAGTTATGTCCTAATTGCAATGCTTCGCGAAGGGATAACTCTAAAACTTTTTTTGCACGTGGTGTAAAAGGAATATGTCCTGAAGGTGCTTGTTGACCTTGGCCAATTATTTCCTCTACTTGCGAGCGAACTGCCTCTAGTGAAATACCTAAAGACTCAAGGCCTTTAGCAGCAACGCCTTCACCTTCATGAATCAAACCTAAAAGGATATGTTCAGTACCAATGTAATTATGGTTGAGCATGCGTGCTTCTTCTTGCGCCAGCACAACAACACGTCTGGCACGATCGGTAAAGCGTTCAAACATTGCTCAAGCCTTTCTTCCTAATGTAAATAGCCTAATGCCAAAATGGGACATCGCGCACTTCGATTAGGCTGTGAATAACTCACCCATATATTGGGTGTGTTATGGCTCTATAACCCCATAATTGGGGTGTTTATGCCCGAAAACTTAAAGAACTTTAAGCATTCTGGTATTTCCCAGTGTGTTGGGCTTAACACTCTCCAGGTCAAGGAACTCAGCTATACCTTCATCATAGGAACGCAAAAGCTGAGCATAAATATCTGGATCAACTGGTGAACCTTGAATTTCATTAAAACCATGGGCGCCAAAAAACTTTGTTTCAAAGGTTAAACAAAATACTTTTTTAACTCCAACATCTTTTGCCCGAGTTAAAATGTTTTCAAGAATTAAGTGCCCGATTCCTTTGCCGTGCATTTTTTCAACAACTGCCACCGTTCTGACCTCTGCAATATCTTCCCATAAAACATGCAGCGCGCCACATCCAACTACTTCACCATCTACCTCAGCAACTGAAAACTCTTGAACGCTTTCAAACAAAGTCACAGTTTCTTTGGATAAAAGTTTTCGTTGCACTGAATAGGTGTCAATAATTGCTCGAATTTTCTTCACATCTGAAGTTTTAGCGGCTCTAATTAAAACAGACATTACTCATCTCCAGTTGATGGCTTAACTAATGGAAATAATATTGTTTCGCGAATTCCTAATCCGGTTAGAGCCATCAATAAGCGATCAACACCCATTCCCATACCTCCCATAGGTGGCATGCCATGTTCCATCGCTCTTAAGAAATCTTCGTCTAATCCCATTGCCTCTAAATCTCCAGAGGCGCCAAGTTTTGCTTGTTCAACTAATCTTTCTCGCTGCACAACAGGATCAACCAATTCTGAATATCCAGTGGCCAATTCAAAACCTTCTATATATAAATCCCATTTTTCAGCAACACCGGAAGTTGTTCGGTGGGCTCTAACAAGTGGTGAGGTATCAATTGGAAACCCTTTAACAAATGTGGGCCCAGTTAACTTCTTAATTGCAACATGCTCAAAAATCTCCTCAGCAATTTTGCCTTTAATCCACTTCGGATCCAATTTAATTCCTAATTTAGTGGCAATTTTTTTCAGCTCTTCGATGCTGCTCTCACCCGTTACCTTTTCGCCAACCGCATCAGAGATTGCATCAAAAAGTGAGATCTCTTTCCAGCTGCCACCAAGGTCCAACTCTCTACCATCATGGTGTTTTACTTTATGAGATCCAAAAACAGCTTTTGCGGCATCTTGAATTAAAGATTTAGTTAACTCCGCCATGGTGTCCCAATCACCATAAGCTTCATAAGTTTCAATCATGGCAAACTCTGGTGAGTGCGAGGAGTCTGCGCCTTCGTTTCGAAAATTTCTATTAATTTCAAATACCTTTTCAAGTCCGCCTACTACGCATCTTTTTAAATATAACTCTGGAGCAATTCTTAA
>CALPKA020000124.1 GCA_943324025.2 Bifidobacterium breve
ATCTTCCTAGCGCAACCTTTTTACTTGAGTCAGATGGATCAACACCAAAGACGGTGGACTTTATCTCCCACCATTCACATTTGTAATCGGCTGCAACAATTACTGCACCACATGCATTTGATTCACATTTTTTAACAGTTTCAGCAAGTCCTGCCTTTGCAGAGATAAGACCTAGCAACTCTTTACTTGTTGGAATCTTTGCATAAATGCCCTTATTGGCAGTGAAACCAATTGGTGGCCAAATTGGTGATGGAGATGGGATTGGTGTTGCAGTTTTCTTTGGCTTCTTTTTCTTTACCGGCTTCTTGCTTGGTTTCTTACTAGGTTGTTTAGTAGTAGAAGCTTTTGGTTTAGTGGAAGAAGTTTTCGATGCTGAAGGTGCAGTAGATGCTTTACCACTTGGTTTTGGAGTGGGAGTTGCTGCATTGGTAGGTGCGGTGAGAAATGAGGTAATAATTACAAAAGCTATTAAAGATTTAATCTTCATTCTCTGCTCCATTTAAAGCTTTTGATTGCAAAGATCAGACCTAATGCCAGCCAAACAGAAATTACCAAAGCAGTTTTTCCTAATTCCCAATTTCCCGCAACCTCTTGGGTAGCAAACTCCTCTGGTAAGAAAACAGATCTCATTCCCTGGGTAAGCCACTTGAGTGGAAATATTGCAGCAAATTGTTGCATCCAATTTGGCAGTGAGGTGAATACAAAGAAGACTCCACTAAAAAATTGCAGAATAATCACAATTGGAGAGACGACCGCTGATGCTCCTCGTCCGCTTTTTGGAACCACTGAGAATGCAATTCCAAGAACTGTTGAACAAGCACTTCCTAGAACTACCAACCAGGTGAAATTCCACCAAAGAGAAGCTTGAGTAGGTAGATTCAAATCAAAAACAACAGATCCAAAAAACAAAAGTAAAGCGGTTTGAATTATCATTAAAAATGTAACCAACAAAGCTTTGCCGATAAAGTAAGAGGAGACTGACATCGGAGTGCCTCTTAATCGCTTTAATGTTCCGTCATCTCGCTCCATTGGGATAGTTATAGCTAACTGTTGAAAGCCAGTGTTAACTAAACCAGAGGCGATCATGCCTGCAACAAAATACTGACTAAAAGTAACTCCTGGGGCAATAGTGTCTTTAAAAACGGTTCCAAATATAAATAACAAAATTACCGGAAAAAATAATGTGAAGACTACAGATTCGCGTTGTCTTAAAAATTGTTTTAACTCAAGACCACTACGCAATATGCCAATTCGAAGAGTTTCACCTAAAAATTTCATTTAAGCTCCCCAATCATCTTTAGATATATCTCCTCTAAATTGGGGCGTGAAACCTCAAGCTCTGGGATTTGACCATTAAATCTTTGATTAAGCCGAATGACCTCAGTGGTTGGATCTTTAGTTTCAATGACTTGTTGCTTTCCGTTTTCAAGCCAGCTGACTTTTGCTGGTGCGGTATTTCGCCCACCTAGTGTTTGCGGTGTTCCAATCTCAATGATTTTTCCGTTGTTAATTACGCCAACTCGATCTGCTAGTTCCTGTGCCTCATCTAGGTAGTGGGTAGTTAACAAGATTGTTTTACCCTCTGCTTTTAAGGTTCGAATTAACTCCCAAAAAGATCTTCTAGCTTCAGGGTCAAAGCCTGTTGTGGGTTCATCTAAAAACAAAATCTCTGGAGAGCCGATAATTCCAAGAGCAACATCTAAGCGTCGACGTTGGCCGCCAGATAATTCTCTAGCTTTAGCATTTATTTTTTCTCTAAGCCCAACCTCATCAATTACCTGTTCTACATCCCTTGGATTCTCATAATAATTTGCATAATGTGAAATAGTTTCAATAACTGACAAATCTGCAGCATCTGTGGTGGATTGCAAGACGATTCCAATCCGGTTTCGCCATCTTTGACCTGCACTGCCTTTTGTAGCTGGATCAAAATCTAATACTTTTACCTGCCCGCTAGATGCTTTTCGATATCCTTCAAGAATTTCAACAGTTGTAGTTTTGCCCGCACCATTTGGTCCAAGTAGGGCAAATATTTCCCCGGTCTCAACCTTTAGATCAATCCCATCAACGGCAGTCTTTGATCCGTACTTTTTTACTAGTCCTTCTACCTCAATTGCATGGGTGATGCTCATGGCGACATCTTGCCTTAGTTGGTAATAAAAAGTTAATTTGTTCGGGAGAATAATCCTGTGAGTCCACGTAAAAGTAAGCCAAAGCGCAGCCGTGGTAGAGCAGCGCCATCTGATATTGAGCGAGAGATCACAACCTCAAATGAATCACTGGAAGAGCATGATGATGGAATTTTTATTGTTAGAAAAATTAGTGGCAGTACTTCCAACAAGCCCTATCGATGCCCAGGGTGTGATCAAGTAATTCCGATGGCAACGCCCCACACAGTGGCATGGTTAGAGCATGACCAAAGTGGGCGAAGGCATTGGCATAATATTTGTTGGAGCAAGCGCAATCTAAGAAAGCCCAAGGTTGAGCGCACTCGTAATGCTCCTAGATATTGAGATTATCTAGCACAGAATATTTAATTTTCGACTTTCTAGTTATAGTTAGCAAATGAGCAAAACTTTCACAGCCACCAACCCAGCAACTGGTCAAGCAGTTGGTCAGCCAATTAACGAAAATACTTTTGAAGAGGTAAGTGCAGCAATTGCTGCTGCGGAGAAAGTTAAGAAAGTATTTGCCGAAACAACTCCAACTCAAAGAGCAGCTCTTCTAAATGCGATTGCAGATTCAATTGAAAGTGAGAAAGAAAAGCTTGCAGAAATCTCTCATCTAGAGACCGGACTTCCACTTCCACGAGTAACAGGTGAAGTGATGCGCACAGTAATTCAAATCCGCGCTTTTGCTGATCTAGTTAAAACCGGTGGACACCTGCTACCAATAATTGATTTGGCAGATGCAAATTTCCAACCAGTTGCAAGACCTGATCTTCGCAAATCCCAACAATCACTGGGTGTGGTATCAATATTTGCAGCATCAAACTTTCCATTAGCTTTCTCAGTTGCAGGTGGCGACACTGCATCAGCCTTGGCTGCAGGTTGCCCAGTAGTTGTTAAGGCTCATCCATCTCATCCAAACACCTGCCAACTTGTGTATCACGCGATTGTTAAAGCAATCCAATCACAAGGGCTGCCAAAGGAAATCTTTGCACTTGTGCAAGGTGTTAATCCAGAAATCACTCATTGGTTGGCAAAGGATCCGCAAATTACTGCAATTGGTTTTACCGGCTCTGGTTTAGTTGGAAAATTATTAATCAAGTTAGCGCAAGAAAGAGAGATTCC
>CALPKA020000125.1 GCA_943324025.2 Bifidobacterium breve
TGGATGGCCCAACAGATGTTCTTTCATTTCCAATGGATGAAATGAAACCCAACTCAGCTGCCAATGGTCCCGGAGTAGTTGGAGATATTGTTTTGTGCCCAACATATGCTGCAAAGAATGGCAAACAGCCAGTTGAAAGAGACTTAGAGCTTTTAGCTGTTCATGGAGTGTTACATCTTCTTGGATATGATCATGAAGAGATCGAAGATGAGGTTGAAATGTTTGCTTTGCAAGAAAAGATTCTAGGCGAGTGGAGAGCATTAAAGTGAGTATTTCTGAATTATCAGTCGTATTCATCCTGCTTATGTTTGCTGGATTACTTGCCGGGTGTGAATCAGCTTTAACATCTTTATCAAGGCTATTAATTGAAGAAATTGTCGAGGCCAGCCCTAAGTACAAGAAACGTTTTATTTTGTTTGTTGAAAACCCATCTAGATATTTAAATGTGCTTCTACTCGTACGAAAATCTTGTGAATTAACAGCTACTGCACTTGTTGCAACCTCATTTGTTGAAAATGGAACAAATAAAGGCTTTGCACTGGCCCAGGCAATTATTTTAATGGTTGCAATTTCATATGTAATCGTTGGCGTTGGCCCTAGAACTTTGGGTAAACAACATGCTCCAAAATGGTCAAAATCAGCAATTACGATTGCTTATTTGTTATCTCAAATTCTTGGACCGCTAACTAACTTGCTAATTAAAATTGGAAATGCACTAACTCCTGGAAAAGGATTTAAGTCAGGACCTTTCTCTACTGAAGCGGAGTTTCGTGATCTAGTGGATCAGGCAAGTGAGAGTGGGTTTGTGGAGGAATCAGAACGAGAAATGATTCATTCCGTTTTTGATCTTGGCGAGACAATGGTTCGCGAGCTGATGATTCCTCGTACTGAAATGGTATGGATCGAATCAGGCAAGAACTTAAGACAAGCATTATCGCTAGCCCTTAGATCGGGATTTACTCGTATCCCGGTAATCTCAGATAATTTAGATAATGTGGTTGGAATTGCCTACGTTAAGGATCTTGCTAAACGGGTTCATGAAAACCGGGATGCTGAGCTAATAGAGAATGTAGAAGAGCATCTAAGAAAAGCAACCTTTGTTCCAGAGACTAAAACTGCAGATGAATTGCTTAAGCAAATGCAAAGAGATCAAATCCATATGGCAGTAGTAGTGGATGAGTATGGTGGAACTGCTGGATTAATAACTATTGAAGATATTCTTGAAGAGATTGTTGGTGAAATTGCTGACGAATACGATGATGATGAAAGTGAAGAAGTTGAGTGGCTATCAGAGAGTAAAGCTAGAATCTCAGCGCGTTTGCATGTTGAAGATTTTACGGAAAAATTTGATTCAGAATTTACGGCTGAAGAAATTGAAGATGTAGATAGCATCGGTGGGTTAATTGCTAAACATTTGGGTCGAGTTCCAATACCAGGAAGCACAATTACCGTTCCTGGTTGGAAATTAACCGCGGAGAGACCAGTTGGTAGGCGCCATCGAATTGCAACAGTTCTAGTGGAAAAAATTGAGGAAGCAAGTCAAATTACAGATCAGTTGTAAGATGCTCTAATGCGAATTGTCAGATTCACTGCTCCTGCAGAGTCAGGCGTAGGAACAGATCCATTATTTGGCGTTCTAAATGAGAAAGATTCAATCCTGCTTCTAAAAGGTGATCCAATGTTTTCTGGAATTGTGCCACAAGATAAAACTTTGAAATTGTCTGAGGTTAAGTTGTTGGCACCAGTTCTTCCTAGAAGCAAAGTTGTTTGTATAGGTAAAAATTATGCCGACCATGCAGCTGAAATGGATTCTGTGGTTCCAAGTGAGCCAGTTATTTTCATTAAACCCAATACCTCAGTAATCGGTCCAAACGAGACCATTGTTTGGCCAAGAATGAGCGAGCGAGTAGACCATGAGGTAGAGCTTGCGATTGTTATTGGTCGAATTTGCAAAGAGGTACCAGCTGCAAAATATAAAGATGTAATTTTTGGTTACACAATCGCAAATGATGTTACCGCTAGAGACCTGCAGAAAAAAGATGGCCAGTGGAGTAGAGCTAAAGGTTTTGACACCTTTTGCCCACTAGGGCCTTGGGTAGATACTGAGTTTGAACCAATTGATCAAAGAATCTCTGCAACCCTAAATGGTGAAGAAAGGCAATCGTCAAAACTATCTGAGATGATTTTCAAAGTTCCTACAATTATTGAATTTGTCTCAAATGTAATGACACTTCTTCCTGGTGATGTAATTCTGACTGGAACGCCTGCTGGTATCGGCCCTATGCCTGCAGGAGCATCTATTTCAGTTTCAATTGACGGTTTAGGCACTTTAACCAATAGGGTTTCCTCTCGTGTCCAATAAATCTTCGGTAAGAGTTAGATTTGCCCCGTCGCCAACTGGGGATTTGCATGTCGGAAATATCCGAACAGCTCTTTTTGATTGGGCTTATGCAAGACATACTGGCGGTAAGTTGATTTTTAGAATTGAAGATACTGATACCGAAAGAGTTACTGATCAATATATTCAAGCTGCCATCGATACTTTGAAGTGGCTTGGTTTAAATTGGGATGAAGGCCCTGAGGTTGGTGGCGAGTATGGCCCCTACCTTCAATCGCAGCGATTAGAAATCTACGCAACTTGGGCAGATAAATTCTTGGCTCAAGGCGATGCTTATCATTGTTATTGCAGTGGCGAAGAGTTAGAAGATCGACGCCAATTGCAGATGAAGAATAATCAAGCGCCTGGATATGACGGAAAATGTCGAAATCTGTCAGCGACGCAAATACAAGAGTTTAAGTCGCAGGGAAGAAAACCAGTTGTCAGAATGCGAATGCCTGATGGCGAAACAACATTTGTTGATGCTATCCGCGGTGAGGTTAAGTTTGAGCACAAGTATGTACCTGACTTTGTACTAGCCAGAGCGGATGGTTCACCACTTTATACACTGGCTGTTGCTGTTGATGATGTGCTCATGAAAATCACCCATGTATTACGAGGTGAAGATTTACTCTCTTCTACTCCTCGACAAATTCGTGTTTATCAAGCAATGGGATTGAAGCCTAGTGAGTACCCAATTTTTGCTCACCTACCATTTGTAATGGGCCAAGATAATGCAAAATTATCTAAGCGAAATGGTGAAGTTTCTATTGCTTGGTATAGAGAACAAGGATTTCTGCCTGAAGCTATCTGTAATTACCTAGCACTACTTGGCTGGTCTCCTGGAGATGATAAAGAAAATATTACGATGCAAGAGTTGGTTGAGTTATTCACTGTTGAAAGAGTTAA
>CALPKA020000126.1 GCA_943324025.2 Bifidobacterium breve
ATCTATCTCTTTAACATTCAACAAAACTTTAGGTTGAAATTCAATTTTTTCATATGCTGCGCGGGCTCGAGTTAAGCTTGATTCGGAGTCTGCTCCACCATCTGTGTAATCAAATGGCGCTTTAGGTGTGCGTCTTTGGGCAATTTTCCTTAAATCATAAATTGTTAACGCTCTACTTAATCTACGGGCTCTTGGGCTTAAAATAATTTTTCTAAATCTCAATAATTGAGCAAGATCCCTAGGGCTAGGAACTCGTCGCTTTACCTTTACTCGGCTCACCACTGCCCCAATCGTTCTTTGGAATGAATGAAAACCTAATCCAATTAACTAGTAAAGTATAGGCATGGCTGACAGTAGTTTCGATATCGTCTCAAAAATTGATCAAATGGAGCTAGACAACGCCTTCAATCAATGCGACCGTGAAATAGCCACCCGATTCGACTTTAAAAACACCGAAACAAAAATTGAAAAAACGGCCCTTAAGGTATTACTGGAATCCAGTACTGAAGAAAGAGTCAAAGCTGCACTAGATGTGTTTAAAGATAAACTCATTAAACGCAATGTTTCTCTCAAACATTTAGATGCTAGCGAGCCGTCCTTAAGTGGCAAAACTTATCGAATTAACTGTGAGTTTAAAGAGGGAATATCAACAGAGAATGCCAAAAAGATTGCAAAGTTCTTAAAAGAGAGCGGGCCTAAGTCTCTAAAAACTCAAATTCAAGGAGAAGAACTGAGGGTCTCAAGTAAAAGCCGAGATGATTTACAAACTGCTATTGCACAAGTAAAAAGTGAAACTTGGGAGTTTGCCGTTCAGTTTACTAACTTCCGTTAATCAGCAACCAAAAGGACAAATTGAAAACAAATAGGCTTGGAATTACTTATGGTGTCGGAGCTTATGTAATTTGGGGATCTCTTCCAATTTATTGGAGATGGTTAAACCAAGCATCTGCATCTGAAATCCTGGCTAACCGGGGTATCTGGTCACTGGCTGTGTGCCTAATATTTTTGGCATACCAAAAACAAATTAAATCGACATTGAAGTTAATTACAAATATTAGAACCTTTTTTACTCTGGGTTTATCCTCTTTTTTGCTAACCCTTAACTGGGGTATTTACATCTGGGCTGTCTCAGTTGATCGAGTTGTTGAAGCATCTTTGGGTTATTACATAACACCTTTAGTGGTCGTGTGTTTTGGAGTACTGGTTTTGAAGGAGAAGCTTCGATTTACTCAAAAACTCTCTTTATCTTTAGCAGGTATTGGAGTTAGCATTTTGACTATCGCTTTTGGACAGATACCACTGGTTGCTTTTGGTTTAGCACTTAGCTGGGGCTCATACTCACTTATTAAAAAGCGGTTAGATGCTGGATCACTAGAAACACTTTCAGTTGAAATGATATTTGCCTTGATTCCAAGTGCTGCATATATGTTCTACCTTGTAGGTAAAGGTCAAGCAGAGTATGGATCAGATCTCTGGTTTTCTTTAATACTTATGACTTCAGGTCTAGTAACAATAATCCCGCTATTAATGTTTAATTCAGCAGCTACTAGTCTTCCACTTACTATCACAGGGTTGCTTGGTTATATCAACCCAACAATTATGTTCTTAGTTGGATTTGTTGTATTTCATGAGCCGCTTACTTTTTCTAAAATTTTTGGATTTGTATTTATCTGGGCAGCTCTAGTTATCTTGGGCTTTGATATGTATAAATCAGGTAGAGCGGTTGACCAAAGCAAAGGTTAAGTTGTTCAACGCATCTTTTGCCGGTCCATCTGGCAGATTAACTAGCAATTGGTTAGCTTCAGAGGCAACATCACTTAAATATTGCTTAACTTGAGTTAGCGCTTTATGACCACGCAACTCAGTGATTACTGCGCCTAAATCTTCATCACTAATTGGTTTACTTAACTTGGCGATAAGTTCCTTATCTTTTGGATCATTCTCTGCCATAACAAATAAGGTCACAAGAGTCGGAACGCCTTCTTTTAAGTCAGTACCAGGTGTTTTACCCGACGCTGTTTCATCACTTGCAATATCAAGTAAATCATCGGCAACTTGAAATGCTACGCCAATTTTTTCACCAAATTTTGTCAAAGTTTCTACTACCTCATTTGATGCACCTGACAGCAATGCGCCAAATCTTGCGCTAGTGGCAATCAAGGAGCCAGTCTTATCTGCAACAACTTTCATGTAGTGGTCGATTTGGGATAAACCTTCACTTTTACCTTGAGTTTCTTTAATTTGACCGATAACTAATCTTTCAAAAGTTTTTGCCTGCAACTTAACTGCTTCAGGGCCAATATCGGCCAACATATCGGAAACTTTTGAGAACAAATAATCACCAGTTAAAATGGCAACGGCGTTATCCCATTTCTTATTAGCACTAATTACTCCCCGCCTTAGTACCGCATCATCCATTACATCGTCGTGATACAAAGTAGCTAGATGGGTTAGTTCGCAACATACTGCAGCTTTAATGATGTCATAGTTAGTCGAATCACCAAATTGCGCTGCAATTAAAGTTAGAAGTGGCCTTAAACGTTTGCCGCCGGCTTCAACTAAATGTCTAGATGTTTCTACGACTAATGGATAATCACCTTTAATGTGGGACCGCATAAGCTCTTCAACTTTTTGCATGTCAGCAACAAGTGAAGCTTCTAGATTTTTATCTAGATTGGGAATACCTACCTGACTCATTATTTAATGAAGTTTGCAAAATTGTTTGCTGCAGTAAGTAGAAATGAAGGTGCTATACCAATTACGATGGATGAAACAGTAGCGATTGAAATTGAAATTTTGCTTTTAACCGAAGGAATTATTACTGATACTGAATCGTTAACTGGGTCAGTAAAGAAAATCATGATGATTACGCGAACATAGAAGAAAGCCGCGATCGCACTCGATAGAACTCCTGCTACAACTATTGCAATATTTCCAGATTGATATGCTGCTGAAAAGATTGCAAACTTACCGATAAATCCAGAGGTTAAAGGAATTCCTGCAAAACTTAAAAGTAAAAATGCAAAGATAGAACCAATCAGAGGTGACTTTTTACCTAGACCAATCCAGCGGTTTAGATCTGTTACCTCACCAGTTGAATCTCTGACTAACCCGATAATTCCAAAGGCAGCTAATGTTGTTAAGCCATATGCAACTAGGTAAAACAGTGATGCAGCCAAACCATCTTTATTTAATGCAACAACTCCTGAAAGTAGGAAACCTGCG
>CALPKA020000127.1 GCA_943324025.2 Bifidobacterium breve
CGGGCGGCAAGGGCTGAGTTATCTCCTGCTGGCAGCAGCATCTGGCCACAAATTAACTCCAGTATCAATCTTGGTGGTGTTGTACCGCGCATTGCAGTTAAGCCATTTGCTACTAAATCAGCTGATCTAATTAGATTTGCAACTCCTATTAACTTAGCTTGGGTGCGAATTCGATCTAATTGATCTACTGGCAATTGCATAAGGAGTGAGGAGTTATTGTCATCAACTGCGCCAACAATTATTAGATCACGCAGGCGATCTAGTAGATCGGAAGCAAAACGTTTTGGATCTTGTCCTGATTCAACAACTCGATCAACTGTGTTAAATAAGGAGGCGCTATCTTGGGCGGCGAGTGCATCAATTGCCTCATCTAATAAAGCACCATCGGTATAACCAAGTAGGGCAACGGCAATCTCATATGTAACACCATCTTTTCCAGCACCAGCTAGTAGCTGGCCTAGGATTGATAAACCATCTCGAACTGATCCACCGGAGGCTCTAACAACTAAACCAATTACACCCTTTGCAACCTTGATGCCCTCGGCATCACAGATCTTTTCTAGATGGGTTGCCAAAATAGTTGGTGGAACCAATCTAAATGGATAGTGATGAGTTCTAGATCTAATTGTTGAGATTAATTTATCTGGCTCAGTTGTGGCAAAGATAAAAATTACATGTGCAGGTGGCTCTTCTACTACTTTAAGTAATGCGTTGGCAGCTCCTGGCCCTAATTGGTGGGCCTCATCAATAATATAAATCTTGTAGCGGGATTGAACTGGTGCAAAAAAAGCTTTATCTCTTAAATCTCTTGCATCATCTACTAAACCATGAGTTGCTGCATCTAATTCAATAACATCGAGTGAGCCTGGACCATTTGCAACTAAATCCTTACATGATTGGCAAATTCCACATGGATTAGGTGTTGGTCCCTTTTCACAATTTAAAGATCTGGCCATAATTCTGGCGCTAGATGTTTTACCGCAACCTCTTGGACCACTAAATAAATAAGCGTGGTGAATCTTGCCTGACTCCAATGCATTACTTAATGGAGTTGTTACATGCTCTTGACCAATTACATCAGCAAAGATTGATGGGCGATATTTGCGGTATAGAGCTAATGACATTTATCGCCTCCTTCACTTAAGTTGTTAAAACATTTGTAAAAGAATAGGACCCCCCGTACACCCACTAGAGCGCACCTACCCTTGCTGCATTCCTGCCCTGGGGGAGTTCGGCACGTTAATGCCGCACGGGGGATCTAACGGTAAATCTTAGTCATCACCACCGATACTCTTAAGCCTTGTAAGTAATACTGGAGGATTCGCATAGCGGCCGAGTGCGCACGCTTGGAAAGCGTGTGTAGGGCAACCTACCGAGGGTTCAAATCCCTCATCCTCCGCCAGATTTTCCAATAAATTTGCGATGATCCACTATTGATGCGGCTAAATTGAGGTTACCCTGCATTTATGCGAAAAATTGTATGGGTGGTGATCTTTTCAATCATATCTGCAATTTTTCCGCAGGCTCATGCTGAATCAAGTTTAGGTTCACAAATCGCAGAAAAAGCTTGGAGTGAGCTGCAAAAGAATTCGCCTAAGAGTTACTCCAAAGTTGCACCAAATGTTTCATTTGTTGTTGCACCAAACTCTGATCCTAAAAAGGTAAAGATTGCTGAAAATCAAATGATTTTTATGCTTCATTATTATGAAAAATACATTCCAGCGAAAACGCCAATTACAATTTGGATTTGGGATGCCCAGAAAGATCGAGCTTGGTATGACGCGGCACTAAAAGCTGGTTTAACTAAAGGTTCATATCAATCTATTAGCTTAGATTCCCGCCATGATTCAGGAGCAACTGGTGCAACCCAAGATGGTAGCCAAGGAATGGAACTCCTAGAGATTGACTTAGTTTCAGATCAATATCCATATGTGCTCTATCACGAAATTACTCACGTCTCGCAGTTCCCACTTGTGTCTGCAAAAAATATGCCGTGCTGGATACGCGAAGGTATGGCTACCTACAATGGTTTTGCAGTTGAAGGTCGAATTAGTCAGCCGGTTTACATAAATAATATGGCACGAATTATTCAACGCGGACTTTTATATGCTGCAGGAGATACCGATTACAAGAGTGCGAAGGCACAGTTTTGGGTTGATTACTTCAAAGATAATGAATTGCGTCCAATTTCTAAATGTAAAGAGCCACAGGACTATGCAACTGGGGCAATGGGAATTCAATACCTTGTTGGCATGTATGGCTTCGATAAATTATATGAATTCCTAGCTGGATTAGATGCTGCTTGGAAACCTGAGTGTAAAACTGACAGTGCAGATATTGTGCCGTGCTCAAGTTGGAAAGGGGTATTCACAAAAACTTTTGGTGTAACTCCTGAAACTGCATACGCCGGTTTTGGTTCTTTTATCGTTGAGCAAATAGCGTGGGGGCAAAAGCAAACCATCCAAACGGTAGATGTATTGCGAAAAAAATATCCGCAAAATTATGCAGTGCCGACTTTCACAATTCCAGCTTCACAAATTAGAGCTGGATCTACATGCACCAAAGAGAAGCAGGTGGCAACCGTAAATAAAGTAAAGGTTACCTGTACAAAAATCTCGAATTTCTTGTTTTGGTCTGTTTCACCAGTTACAGAATCAGTAAATGGACAAACTCCAGCAACTGGCAAACCAGCTAGTAAAACTCCTGCTCCAGTACAAACTCAGGCACCAAAACAAAATCCTGATGAAGTTTTTGGACCAGGTGGTTTGTGTGACATCGAAGGTCAATATCTTCCTACTGAGAAAGGGGATGTGCTTCTTTGTTCTCCAAATGCAGGAAAATTACGTTGGGCTGCCACTTCAGATCCACTGCCAACTAACGGAATTTATCCAGGCATGAAGTGTGATTCTTTAAATTTGATCATTCCAAGTGCAACTGGAAAAAATGTTGAGTGTACCCTTTTTAAAGGAAAGAAAGTTTGGATTTATAAGAGTTAATTCTTTTAACTTCTAACCATTTTTAGCCAGGAAAGTTTTTCAAAAACTCCAAATTTAGTTCTAGTGGCTCACCTAGCCAACGAGCACCTTTGGTGTGGTCATACATATGATCTCCAGTTTTTTCATGAACCAGGATTGAACAGCTACCTTTATTTTCAAGTAATAAAGCTTCAATCTCAGGCAAACGTTGGGCAGAGACATGTGCTTCAAACATTGGCAAAG
>CALPKA020000128.1 GCA_943324025.2 Bifidobacterium breve
ATATTGGCTCTGCCCGACATGTCTATCAGCTTGGAATACCAGTGTGAAGAAAAACTAAATTGATGGTAAGCCAATTTATTTTAAGAGCGATTACACCAGTAAAACCGCTTCAGTTATTTTAGCTGCCAAAGAAGGTAATGACTTAAATGCAATTGCACTCCTAGCTTCAGCCATCTCTCAATCGATAGCTTTCTCAATTGCAGATCTTAGGTTAAGTGAGGTAATTACTCTTATAACAATTCCTTCAGCACCTTCTGCAATTAGAAGGCGCGGCCGAGATCACATAAATACTCTTGCAGAGTATGTTCAAAGAGATTTACAACAAAAATCTATCACTGCATATTACGCACCGATTCTTTTCCAAAAAAAGAGTATTAGAGATCAGTCTCAATTGAGCAGCCAACAAAGAATAGAAAATACAAAAGGAAAGTTTGCAGTTAAATCCTGTGAAATTCCTCAGGGAGCTGTTTATTTGATTGATGATCTAATAACCACCGGCGCATCAATGCTGGAGGGGGTTAGAGCCCTATCTGAAGCCAAAATCACCATTGCTGCAGGTGTTACTGCGTGTGCGGTGGGGCGTATTTCTCTAATACCATAAGCCACTAAGCATTTTTCAAATAATTTTTTAGAGGCCAGCGGAGGATCTTTGTGGGTTTATTAGACAAGGTATTGCGCGCTGGTGAAGGCAAGGCTGTAAAGCAATTAGTAAAAATTGCCCAAGAGGTTAACAAATTTGAAAATGAAATAACATCTCTTGACGATAATGCTCTGCGAAATAAGACAAATGTATTTAAAGAGCGATATGCAAAAGGTGAATCTTTAGATTCAATTCTGCCTGAGGCGTTTGCTGTGGTTCGAGAAGCTGCTAAACGAACTTTAGGACAACGTCATTACGATGTTCAGTTGATGGGTGGAGCAGCGCTACATCGTGGAAATATTGCAGAAATGAAAACTGGTGAAGGTAAGACTTTAGTTTCAACATTGCCAGCTTATTTAAATGCTCTCACCGGTAAAGGTGTTCACATTGTTACAGTTAATGATTATTTAGCTGAACGTGATAGTGAATGGATGGGTCGAGTACACAGATTCTTAGGATTAAAAGTTGGCGTAATTCTTGCCAGTATGACACCGGCTGAGCGCCGCGAAGCTTATGCAGCGGATATTACTTATGGAACAAATAACGAATTTGGCTTTGATTACCTACGCGACAATATGGCTTGGGGTTTGGCTGATTGCGTGCAACGAGATCATAACTTTGCAATTGTTGACGAAGTTGACTCAATTTTAATTGACGAAGCAAGAACTCCACTTATTATTTCTGGACCAGCAGATAAGGCAACCAAGTGGTATTTAGAGTTTGCTAATTTAGTTGGGAAATTAACTCTAGGGCAGCATTATGAAGTTGATATCAAAAAGCGAACAGTAGGAATTTTAGAAGAGGGTGTATCTAGAGTAGAAGACGCGCTTGGTATTGAAAATCTATATGAAGCTGCAAATACGCCAATGATTGGTTACTTAAACAATGCGATTCGAGCTAAAGAATTATTTAAGCGAGATAAAGATTACGTGGTTATGGATGGTGAACTGTTAATTGTTGATGAGCACACTGGCCGTATGCTGGCAGGTCGCCGCTATAGCGATGGTTTACACCAAGCATTAGAGGCAAAAGAGCGAATTGATATCAAGGATGAGAATCAAACATTGGCCACTATTACCCTTCAAAATTACTTCCGACTTTATGAGAAGTTAAGTGGTATGACCGGTACGGCGATGACTGAGGCATCAGAGTTTATGCAGATCTACAAATTAGGCGTGATACCAATCCCAACAAACAAAAAAATGCAAAGAATTGATCAATCAGACCTGATTTATAAATCAGAGGCTGGCAAATTTATTGCGGTTGCTAATGACATTGTTGAGCGACATAAAAAAGGTCAGCCAGTTCTAGTGGGTACGGTGAGCGTTGAAAAATCTGAAGAGTTATCTTCAATATTGAAAAAACGTGGCGTGCCACATGAAGTTTTAAATGCCAAGCAACATGAACGTGAAGCAGCAATCATTGCTCGTGCTGGAACAATTGGCGCAGTCACAGTTGCAACAAATATGGCAGGTCGTGGAACTGACATCATGCTTGGCGGTAATCCTGAGTTTATGGCTGATTTTGAATTGCAGCGCAAAGGTTTAAATCCAGCTGATTCACCGGAAGAGTATGAAAAAGCATGGCCGGATGAAATTGCAAAACAAAAAGCTGCGGTCGCTAAAGAACATGAGGAAGTTGTTTCATTTGGTGGTCTATATGTACTTGGAACAGAGCGTCATGAATCTAGGCGTATAGATAATCAGCTTCGTGGCCGATCTGGTCGACAAGGTGATCCGGGTGAATCAAGATTTTATTTATCTTTGCAAGATGACCTAATGCGCAGATTTAACTCTGGCTTAGTTGAAAGATTTTTGGGCGCAGCAGGAATGCCAGAAGAAACTCCGTTGGAGTCAAAGATTGTTAGCAATGCGATTAAGTCTGCTCAGACTCAAGTTGAATCCTTAAACTTTGAAATGCGTAAAAACGTATTGAAGTATGACGATGTTATGAATAAGCAGCGCGAAGTTGTCTACTCTGAACGACGTGAGGTTTTAGAGGGTGTAGATATAAAGGAATTAGTGGAAGTTTCACTTGAGGAAACCATCACTGCTTATGTGAATTCAGCAACTGCCACAGGAGTAGCAGAGGATTGGGATCTAAAGACATTATGGAATGCCTTAAAAGTCCTTTACCCAATCTCCTTCACTGATGAAGAGATGCTTGCTGAAATTGGTGGCGCTGTTGCACTAGATAGTGAGTACCTACTGGAGAAGATTTTGCAGGATTCAAGAGCTGCGTATGAAAAACGAGAATCAGAGTTAACTCCAACAGTAATGCGCGAACTAGAAAGAAAGATTTTACTTTCAGTCTTAGATCGCAAATGGCGAGAGCATCTTTATGAAATGGATTATTTGCAAGAAGGAATCGGGCTACGTGCCATGGCGCAACGCGATCCATTGGTTGAGTATCAACGAGAAGGCTTTGATTTATTTACGGCGATGATGGATGCCGTAAAAGAAGAGTTGGTAAGTTTTGTATTCCATGTTGAGGTTCAAGTTGAAGGTGATCAGGTGGGGGCTAAAGGCCTAACTCCTGCACCAGCCCCTGTAGCTGA
>CALPKA020000129.1 GCA_943324025.2 Bifidobacterium breve
AGCTAGCTTAGGCAGCTAGTTGATAATCAGCGGCAGTTTTACTTGCGCTTATAGTTTGCCATGTTTTTGTGGTTAACGAGATCATCACGGCTTCCTCGGCCCGCTTGCCTTGAAGTAACGACTAAAGTCGAGACCGTTCACCCCCAAGAGTTAAGCGAATTACTTTTTCAGTATTTAGTTGTTTGAAGGGGTTATTTTACAGGCAATTTTTAAATACTGTTAATTGAAGAATTAATCGTAATCTGCGTCAGATTTCTTGCCTTTACCTGAAGTTTTGCCAGAGCTCTTACCTGAGGTGCGCCTAGAAAGTTCACGGTTTACTTCCCGTGTCATTTGTTGCTCCATCAATGTATTTCGCTTGTCATGGGCCTTCTTACCTTTTGCAACTGCAATTTCAACCTTGGCTTTTCCATCTTTAAAGTAAAGTGAAAGTGGAATTAAAGTAAGTCCACCTTGCTTGATCACACCAGATATTTGAGCAATCTCTCGTTTGTGTAGTAATAATTTGCGATCACGCCTTGGTGGATGATTTGTCCAAGAGCCTTGGTTGTACTCAGGAATATGAATTCCACTTACCCAAAGCTCACCATCTTTTGCCATGGCGTAACCATCGGTAAGGGATGCTCTGCCTGCTCTTAAGGATTTAACCTCGGTGCCGGTAAGCACCAAGCCGCACTCATAAACTGTTTCGATAAAGTAATCATGACGAGCACTCTTGTTTTGGGCAATTACTTTTTTGCCTAACTCTTTGACCAAAAGCAACCCCCAATCTTAAGAATTACAGGCGGTGGTTAAACCTTGAGGTATTTACGTAATGTTAGAACTGAGGCAATGCCAGATACCACAAGGCCAGTAAGTAATAGCCAAGCAGATGCAACCCATACATCTTTCCAGGTGAAGAATTGGGTAAAGGTTAAGAGCGGTGCAACCTTGGAATCAACAATTGCTTTAAAGCCAACCAATACACCTGTTGAAACTAACCAACCAAAGACTGCTGCAAATATACCCTCTAGCAAGAATGGCAATTGAATTGAAAAGCTAGATGCGCCAACAAGTTTCATTACCCCAGTTTCTCTTCTTCGGTTAAAGGCAGCAATTCGAAGTGTGTTACTTATTAGCAAGGCAGCGGTTAAGACTGAGGCTGCGCCAATTAGTAATGCACCATTTCTTAATACGCCAAGTAATCTAAAAAACTTATCTAGTATCGCTCGTTGATCCTGGACTACATCAACACCAGGCCTGCCGGCAAAAGCACTTTCAATTACTGCAAATTTGGTTGGATCTTTTAATTTAACTCTAAATGATTCTGGTAATTGATCAGGGGTAACATTTTGAGCAATTGCCGAGCCCTTAAATCTTTCTTGGAATCTTTTGAATGCCTCACTTTGTGATTCATAGTAAACCTCATCCACAACCGGCAATGCTCTTAAATCTTTTTGAATACCAATTTTTTGATCAGCTGTGATCACACCTTTTGCGCAAGATTGACCTTCAGATAAAGATCCGCATAAAAATATTGATACCTCAATTTTGTCATACCAATAATCTTTCATTACCCGCACCTGTGAGTTTGCTAGCAATCCAATACCTAATAATGAAAGGGAGATTGCAACAGTAATAACAACTGCAAAGGTCATGGTTAGGTTTCGGCGCAGGCCGATTCCCACCTCACTCATTACAAACTTAGCGCGCATCTTCTAACCCTATCTTTTCTATCTCTGCTTTAGCCGGTATAGCCATAGACACCACGAGCCTGGTCGCGAATTACATGGCCACCTTCTAATTCAATTACTCGCTTACGCATTTGATCCACAATTCCAGCATCATGAGTAGCCATAACAACTGTGGTTCCTTCACGATTGATTCGATCTAGTAATTTCATAATTCCAACTGAGGTTGCCGGATCTAAGTTTCCAGTTGGCTCATCTGCAATCAAAATAGTTGGCCGAGAAACATAAGCTCTTGCAATCGCAACTCTTTGTTGCTCACCTCCTGATAACTCACTTGGCTTTCGATCGCCCTTTTCTTCAAGTCCAACTAGCTCTAATACCTCAGGCACATCTCGGCTGATCTGTTTATTTGAATAACCTAGAACATGTAATGTGAAGGCAACATTTTCTGAAACTGTTTTATTTGGCAACAATCTAAAATCTTGGAAAACTGTTCCGACCTGTCTGCGAAGTTCTGGCACCTTATGGTTTGCTAAAGCGTTTAAATCTTTACCAGCCACATGTATTACCCCAGTTGTTGGCCTTTCTTCTCTGAGAACTAATCTTAAGAATGTAGATTTACCAGAGCCTGATAAGCCAACTAGAAATACAAACTCACCCTTTGCGATCTCAAGGTTTACTCCATCTAAGGCAGCTTTTTCTTGCCTTGGGTAGAGCTTGGTGACATTCTCAAATCGAATCAAAATCAAAGCCCTTCAATCAAGTAAATGAATCAACTGAACCTAGTTTAGATAAGCAAAGACATTTATTTGGTTATTTAATCGCTATTTTCACTATTTAAACCTGAGAATTACCGCTTGAGTGTGAGATTACTCGCGCTCTTTGCGCCATTTAATGCCAGCCTCAATAAATCCATCAAGATCACCATCTAAGACAGCAGATGGATTTCCAACCTCAAAATCTGTTCGCAAATCTTTAACCATTTGATAAGGAGCTAATACATAAGATCTCATTTGATTTCCCCAAGAGCCAGAGTTATCACCCTTTAATGCATCCATTTTGGCACGCTCTTCTAATCTGCGTCGTTCTAATAACTTTGATTGCAAAACTGCCATGGCAGTTGCTCGGTTTTGAATTTGTGATCTTTCATTTTGGCAAGAGACCACAATGCCAGATGGCAAGTGAGTAATTCTTACCGCTGAATCTGTGGTGTTAACACCTTGACCACCAGGTCCTGATGAGCGATAAACATCAACACGTAAATCTTTTTCTTCAATCTCAATATGATCACTTTGTTCAACAACTGGCACAACCTCAACACCTGCAAAGGATGTGTGGCGGCGAGATTGGGAATCAAATGGTGAAATACGAACCAAACGATGAGTTCCTTGCTCAACCGAAAGCCTGCCATAGGCGTATGGAGCTGAAATTCTAAAGGTGGTTGATTTAATTCCAGCCTCTTCAGCATATGAGGTTTCTAAAACATC
>CALPKA020000130.1 GCA_943324025.2 Bifidobacterium breve
GGACTTCGCGCATCCTGGGATTACGGTCCACTTGGAGTTGAGTTAAAAAATAATATTAAACGCCAGTGGTGGAAATCCATGGTGCAAGGCCGCGATGATGTGGTCGGTTTAGATTCTTGCGTAATTTTAGCTCGTGAGGTTTGGCAAGCATCCGGTCATGTTGAAACTTTCTCTGATCCACTAACGGAGTGCACAATCTGTCATAAGCGTTATCGCGCAGATCATCTTGAAGAGGCTTATGAGAATAAGCATAAGAAAAAACCAACTTCATTGGATGAGGTTAATTGCCCAAATTGCGGAACAAAGGGAAAGTTCACCGCCCCTAAACAATTTTCAGGTTTGTTAAAAACCTATCTTGGCCCAGTTGAGGATGAATCAGGTCTTGCATATCTTCGACCAGAGACTGCTCAAGGAATCTTTATCAACTTTGATAATGTGGCATCAACCTCAAGAAAAAAGCCACCATTTGGTATTGGTCAGATTGGTAAGTCATTTAGAAATGAAATTACCCCAGGAAACTTTATTTTTAGAACTCGTGAGTTTGAACAGATGGAGATGGAGTTTTTTGTAGTTCCAGGAACTGATGAAGAATGGCATCAATATTGGATCGATACCAGATTAGCTTGGTATAAAGATTTAGGAATTAATCCGGATCGACTTCGTATTTTCGAACATCCCAAAGAGAAGCTCTCTCATTACTCAAAGCGCACCGCTGATATTGAGTACAAATTTGAATTTGCTGGCACTGAGTGGGGTGAGTTAGAGGGAATTGCAAATCGAACTGATTATGATTTGAAATCACACTCTAGGGCATCTGGTGAGAATTTAACCTGGTTTGATCAGGAAAAAAATGAAAGATGGACGCCATATGTAATTGAACCTGCAGCTGGTGTTGATCGCTGCGCACTTACTTTTATGATGGATGCATATACCGAGGATGAGGCGCCAAACTCAAAGGGTGAAATGGAAAAGCGGGCGTTAATGAAATTAGATTATCGCTTAGCCCCTGTGAAAATTGGTGTGCTGCCGCTATCTAGAAATGCTGATTTATCACCGAAAGCAAAGGATTTAGCTGACTCTTTGCGCAAGCATTGGAATGTGGATTTTGATGATGCTGGTGCAATTGGCAGACGTTATCGTCGCCAGGATGAGATTGGTACACCATTTTGTATCACAATTGATTTTGAAAGCTTAGATGATCAAGCAGTAACAATTAGAGAGCGCGACACTATGGCGCAATCTAGAATTGCTATTGATCAAGTTCAAAATTATTTAGCTCCTAAATTATTAGGCGCATAATTGCTTACCCAGGTTAAACCCCTTCATTTGCCAATTTCCAATGGCAGATTTGAGAACAATCAATTTGTTTTATCAACCCCAGTTGTTTTAGCTCCAATGGCAGGAATTACCAATGCTGCTTTTAGAAGATTATGTCGGGAGCAAGGTGCTGGTTTATTTGTTTCGGAGATGGTTACTGCTCGAGCATTAATTGAAAGACGAGAGGAAACATTTAGATTAATAAAGCCTGGAGTTGGTGAGTCACCTAGATCAATCCAGTTATATGCAGTTGATCCGATAGTTCTTGCAAAAGCAGTTGATCTACTGGGTAGTGAGGATTTAGCAGATCACATTGATTTAAATTTTGGCTGCCCAGTTCCTAAGGTAACCAGGCGAGGTGGCGGAGCGGCATTGCCATACAAGAGACGGTTATTTTCTGCCATAGTTGAAGCTGCGGTTAAAACCGCTAGTAAGTATGGAATTCCAGTAACGGTAAAGATGCGAGTTGGAATTGATTCAGATCATCACACATTTTTAGAGTCTGCTAAATCTGCCGCAGATTTAGGAGTCACTTGGGTTGCACTCCACGCCCGAACCGCTGCGCAGTTATATGAAGGAAGAGCTGATTGGAACAAGATCACAGATTTAGTTGAACATTTATCAAATACCTCTGTTCCTGTACTTGGCAATGGCGATATCTGGTCTGGTGAAGATGCTGTAAAGATGATCTCTCAAACAGGTTGTGCTGGAGTTGTTGTCGGACGCGGTTGTTTAGGCCGGCCATGGTTGTTTGCAGATTTAGTTAGTTCAATTGCAGGTGAAAATAAAAGAGTAAACCCAACTTTGTTTGAGGTTAGAAATATTATGTTGCGGCATGGTCAATTACTTGTTGAATACTTTGAAAATGAGGATCGGGCGATGCGTGATATTAGAAAGCATATGGCTTGGTATTTAAAGGGATTTTCAGTGCCCCGTGAGATTAGATCCTCCCTTGGAATGGTTACATCCCTTGATCAGATGTCAGAGCTGTTATCTCAAGTAAGTGATCAGCCTTATCCGCAAGAGGTTGGCGATGGACCTCGCGGAAGAACTAGTCATGGTCGATCTGTAACACTGCCAGATGGTTGGTTGGATGATCCAGATGAGTTGGCAACAATAAGTATTGATGATGCGATCTCAGGTGGATGAAGTAATTGCTACTGTTTAGATTGATTAGAAGATTTATCTCATTCATTTTACTTTTATTAATTGCAATTCCACTATATGTCGTTGGCAGCGTTTGGTATACCGCAAGAAATACTGAGCCAGTAAAATCTGATTTTATTTTAGTAATGGGCGCTGCTCAATTTGATGGCCGGCCAAGTGATATTTTAAAATCAAGATTAGAACATGCGTTAGAGATCTACAAAGCAGGGTATGCACCAAAGATTTACACCGTTGGTGCAGGAGCTCCAGGGGATCGAACAACAGAGGCGGCGGCAAGTAAGGCTTGGTTAATTGATAGAGGCGTTAAGAAAAATAATGTAATTGCAGTGGCCAAGGGGCGAGACACATTAGGTAGTACTAAGGCTTATGTTGCAGCTGCAGATAAAGCCAAACTTAAATCGGTAATAATTGTGACCGATCCTTATCACTGCCTTCGCTCAAAAAAGATGGCCCAAGATTTAGGTCTTTCGGCATCTTGTACAGCTGTTAAATCTGGCCCAGCCTCGGTGGCAAACTCTGAGTTTAAGTATTTAGCAAGAGAAAGTGGTGCATATTTGGCCTATATAACTCTTGGCCGGTTCGGCATCAATTTAAGTGATCGATAAATCTAGAAAAAAGCATATTCTTAAGCCATGGAGCTACTACCGATCTTAGATATTTTCTCAA
>CALPKA020000131.1 GCA_943324025.2 Bifidobacterium breve
TGTTTGTTCAGAAAGAGCATTGTTATTGCCTAAGTTGAAAACAACTGGGGATGAGGGCACAGAGGTTTGATCAACTCTCATTACCGCCAGTAACTCAGGTGCTTGTCTGCCAACCCTGGCATTAATTAGAGAGATATGTTCTTTAGCCTCTAATTTACTTCTAATACCAAGAATTACGCTATCGCCGGTAACCCAAAGCCCAGTAGTACTACCTAAATCCTGCTGTGATTGTGCATCACCTGAATCTTGAACTAGTTGATTCCTTATCTCATCTGTTTTGTTAATCGCTTGAAAGGAGATCGAAGTTGTTACTGCCAAAACCATAATGATTGATGTTAAGACAGATATCTGCTGGCGTAATTTAACTTTTGCCGATCTGTATTTCATTCCCCTAAACCAGTTTTGAACTAAACCTTGGCGAAAAGGAATCTCAACCCAGCGCAGTGAGATATCAGCTAAGGCTAAAACTAAGAGAACTCGAGCAAGGTAGAGAGCCCAGGTTTGTCCAGATAAATCAACTGAAGGTCTAGTTACTTGGAAAATTACCCAGTGCCAAATATAAATGCCGTAACTTCTCTGCCCAACCCATCTAAATGGTGCTGTACTAATAATTGGCGCAAATCTCGAGGCTGGGTGCACAAGAGAAATAATCACTAAACAACCAAAGATTCCAGCTAGAGGAAAAGCGATTCTGTATAAACTGGCATTTGATTCATCGATAAATAAGAAGGTTGAAATCAATCCAAGTAAGCCAAAGACACCAATTCCATCAATTACATCTTGAGCTCGCTTTTCAATATCGGCACTTAAATTTTGTGGGATCCAAGATACGGCTAGTGCTGAACCTAAGAAAAGTCCTAATGAGTGAGTATCGGTTCCAAAGTAAATATGACTAATTTGTTGAGCATTTGATTGATCAAGTTGAAGTGAAACGAAAAATAAGGTTGTACCCGAAACCATTGCTATTACTAGTGCAATTCTTGCGATATTTTTCTTTCCAAAATACTTCAAAACACCCAGCAATATAATTGGCCAAATTAAATAAAACTGCAGCTCAACTGCAAGTGACCATGTGTGCTGAAGCAGCGGAGGCCGGCCAACAGTTTCGAAATAATCTTGATGGCGCGCGACCAGTAGCCAATTTATAGTTCCAGTTAGGGCAAAGGGTAAGTCTGATAAAAATCTTTTTATTGCCTCTGGTGCCCAAACTCCAATAAAGATAATTGTGCAGACCACCATGAAAAGGAACCCGGGATAAATTCTTCGAAGCCTTGCTGCATAGAATGCTCGAAGATCTAGTGCACTTGATTGATTAATCGAATCTAAAATTAATCGGGTAATTACATAACCAGAAATTACAAAAAATAGATCAACACCTAAGAATCCACCAGGAATCCAGGAAATTCCAAGGTGGTAGAGAACGACAGCCGTAACGGCAATCGCTCTTAAACCATCGATTGAAGAGATATGCCTTACGCCAACTTTACCTGTGCTATTTTTTGAACTCATTTGAAATCATCCAATGCTAAAGAAGTTAAGCATTGTTAACCCCAATTTAAAATTTACTTCTTTTTCTTTTTAGCTGCAGCGCTTTTCTTATTTGCTGCTTGCTTTTTTCGTGCTGCAATAGCGGCAGCTTTCTTACCAGCTCCCGCTACAAATACTTTTCCAGTTGGATTGTTTTCGCTATCAAGGTTGGCATTTATATCAGATTGCAATTGTGCAAGGCGATCAAAGGCATGCTTTAACTTCTGACGAGATTCGGCAATTGCGTGTTCTGCAGCATTTAGTGAAGCATTTTGAGCCTTATGTAAACGATCTGCTTCTGAAATAGCCGAGGATAACCAGGATCGGTAATCAACGATGTTTCTTGCAGCATCTGAGATTAATTTTTGTGCATCACGCTTTGCAGCTGAGGTGTATTGGGCTGCTTCTCTTGCAGATTGATTTAGCAGGCTATCTGCTTCACTTTGTGCAGTTGAAATTAAATCAGCAGCATCATTTTCTGCTGCAGAAATGTATTTACGACCACGAGATTCAGCCGAAGACAGGATGCTCTTTGCCTTGCTTTCAGCTGCATCAAGTTTTTCTTTTGTATTTCGATTTGTTTCAGAAACTATTTTTTGAGCTGCAGTATTTGCTCGCGCTTCGCGTTGCTGAGCAGATTTGATCATGCTCATCGCGGTTTCGGTTGCTAGAATTTCAAACTCTTCACGACTTAAACCCGTAATATCTTTTCGAGACCTCAAGTCATTTAATTGATTTTCTAGCTCTCTAATTCGTTCTAGAGCATTTTGTGTAGGCGCAGGTTTACTTTCATCCTCGCCTTTAAATCCAACCCAACTAAGAAAATTCTTATCAGCCATGTCCTTAGCCTTCCTTACCTACAAATTAATTACAACTGGTGCGGGAGGTGGGACTTGAACCCACACGCCGAAGCACAGGTTCCTAAGACCTGCGTGTCTGCCATTTCACCACTCCCGCATTTATTACTTGAGTGAGGGGCAAAGATTACGGTGTATATGGCGGCATCACCAAAACCCATCGACCTTTACCAAGGACAAGCGGGTAGCCTTGCTCAAATGAGTTCAGATTCAGTGCAATCCAAGGCGGCCGAGGCCATCCTAAAAGCGCTGGAATCAGCCACCAAAGCTGGATCACTAACTGCTCAAATTCCAGCGAAGATAATTCTGGACCGACCAAAAAATCGTGAACATGGCGACTATGCCACTTCGATTGCATTAACACTTGCGAAGACTGCGAATTTACAACCGCGAGCTATTGCCGAAATAATCACTAAAACTTTAAATGATGAAAATTTATTAACACCAGCTGGAATTAGCAAGGTTGAAATAGCAGGGCCTGGATTTATTAATATTACGTTAGAGGTTGCAAATCAAGGAAGTGTAGTAAGCGACATTTTAAGATTAAAGGAAAAGTTTGGAACTGGTTCAGTACTTTCTGGAAAGAAAGTTAACCTTGAATTCGTAAGTGCAAATCCAACTGGACCAATTCATTTAGGACATACTCGCTGGGCTGCCGTTGGTGATTCACTGGGCAGAGTTTTGTCAGCCGCTGGTGCCGAAGTGGTTCGCGAGTTTTATATCAATGACCGCGGAAA
>CALPKA020000132.1 GCA_943324025.2 Bifidobacterium breve
GGGCTAATTTGGTTGAATTGCTCAATTTAACCCTCCTGAGGAAATCTTATTAACTCTATCTTGCCACCATTTTTGCCGCTCTGTTTTTGCTCTGTATCGATCTAACAAATCTGGATTAATTCTACGCGGTGAAAGAAATCCATTTTCAGACAATAAAGGCTGGCTTGTGACATCGCCCTCCAATAATCCAACTGTCCCAAGACCGCAAGCACCGTAAAGATTTGGAGTTGCCATAGCTAAAGCCAATCCATGCGAAATACCAACACTGCTATCTAACGCACTTGAAATTACTACCGGTAAATTCACTTTCTCGATCACTTCAAGTGCGGCAGAAATTCCACCAGTTGGTGCCCATTTAACAATTGCAACATCGGCAACCTCTTGAAGTTTTTCTAATTCGCCACCAAGGTTTTTTCTGATTGATTCATCGACAGCAATTTTTAAGCCGCTCTCTTTCCTTAGTGATGCAATGTCGCCTATATCTGAACAAGGTTGTTCTATGTAGTCTATTTGATTTGGAAATTCTCTTTCGAAATTTCTCAGATTTTCAATTGCGCTACCTAAGTTCCAATTTCCATTTACATCAAGTCTAATTTTTGCATCTGGAATAAGTCGCAATACTTCCTGAAGTATTAAATGGTCATTCACAAAATCATTTACTTTAACTTTAATTGTGCTACAGCCTTTGAAATTCTCAAGTAAAGCAGAGACTTCATTAACAGGCACATTGGGCAAAGTTGCATTGATTTCAACTAATTCTCGAATTGGTTTTGGCCAAGGCTTATTGGCCGCTTCGATAGCCGCCTTTAGCCAGAGTGCAGATTCCATGTCGTTGTACTCTAAAAAAGGTGAAAACTCACTCCATCCTTGTGAGCCTTCGAATAATGCAATTTCACGAACTTTTAATCCGCGAAAATTATTTTTTATAGGGATTGAAACTACGTGAATCTCAGATGGAAACATCAATTAAGGTCGTTTAGGAAATTTATTAAAGTTTGGTTCACGTTTTTCTTGGTACGCGTTTCTGCCCTCTTGACCTTCCTCTGTTAAATAAAATAACAATGTTGCATCTCCAGCTAATTGCTGAACTCCTGCAAGGCCATCGTCAGCAGCATTTAATCCAGCCTTTAATAATCTCAAAGCCATCGGTGAATGTCTAAGCATTTCACGCGCCCAAGAAACAGTCTCTGCTTCCAGTTCATTTACTGGAACTACCGTATTCACCAACCCCATTGATAAGGCCTCTTGTGCATCATATTGGCGACACATAAACCAAATTTCTCTAGCTTTCTTTTGTCCAACATGAGCAGCAAGTAACCCTGCTCCATAACCACCATCAAAAGAACCGACCATAGGTCCTGTTTGACCAAACTTTGAGTTATCAGCTGCAATAGTTAAATCACACACTACGTGCAATACATGTCCTCCACCGATTGCCCAACCTGCAACCATTGCAATTACTGGTTTAGGTGTTCTACGAATTTGTACCTGAAGATCTAAAACATTTAATCTACCGATGCCTTTTTTGGAAAGAGCATCATCGCCTAAATAGCCGTCATCGCCACGAACGTTTATATCTCCACCGGAACAAAAAGCCTCATTACCCTCACCAGTAAAAATGATTACTCCAACTTGATCGTTATCTCTAGCTAAATCAAAAGCTTTTGCTAATTCAAAAAGTGTTTGTGGTCTAAATGCATTTCTAACTTCAGGTCTATTAATTGTTATTTTCGCCATGCCTTCAGCGACCTGGTAACGAATATCAACAAAATTTTCGCCTCCAGTACCGATTTGCCACTTTGGAATCGTGCGATCGCCTGGCGGGCGTTTAATCGGTTTGCTCAAGATCAGCTCCCAAGGTTTCATTCGGATTTAGATAAGAGATAGCCTACGGTGATTATGGGAGAAAAAGAACTGCGCCGATTAATCCCTATTCAGGCTGAGTGGTCAATCCCACAATTACAAGAAAATTTAGCGGTAGCACTTGAAGGCTCAGGGCCCGCCCTTTCAACCACTCCAATGTCAGTATCTGAAGTTGAAGAAAACATTGCACTTGTTGTTTCTACCTCTGGTTCCACCGGTGCTGCAAAGTCTGTACTTATCTCATCTGCTGCACTTATTGCATCAACAAATGCCTGTCATAAGTATTTGGGTGCAGTTCCTGGAGATTCCTGGTCTTTGCTTTTGCCAACTACACACATTGCTGGATTAAATGTTTTAATTAGAGCTACTGCTCTTGGCACACGGGTAATTGATAATCGGAATACAACTAATTATGTTGACGCTGATTTTATCTCTATTGTGCCAACCCAATTGCAAAAAGCTTTATCAGGTGATGATCGTTTACTTGAACACCTAACTGCGGCAGAGGCTGTTCTAGTAGGCGCATCTGCTCTAAGTGATAAATTAAAAAAAGAAGCTGCAAGCAAACATATAAAAGTGATCACTACATACGGAATGACTGAAATGTGCGGTGGGTGTGTTTACAATCAAAAACCTCTAGACGGAGTTGAAATAAAAGTTAACTCTGAGGGTTTAATCCAACTTACCGGTCCAATGTTGGCCACAGGCTACTTGGATGAAAAAGGTAACAACATGGAAATCTCAGATTCTGGCTGGTTTGAAAGTAATGATCTAGGTGAATTTGTAAATGGCAGTTTAAAAGTGCTTGGTAGAGCAGATGATGTAATTAACTCAGGTGGAGTAAAAATATCTCTTAGTGATGTTGAGGCTCAAATAAATAAAATAATACCTACCGCTGAGATAATTACATTTAGCATGCCGGATGATAAATGGGGTCAAATGTTGTGTTTAGCAAGTACGACAGCGGTTGATTTAGTGAAAATTAAAGCTGCTCTTGGACCAGTGCTAACACCTAAATCGAACTTTGTTTTTCAATCCATTCCAAGAACTACATTAGGCAAACCAGATCGAATCATGGCTGCTGAAATTGCGAAAAAGATAGAGACCAAATGAATAAGTGGATTATCGGAGCCCGAGTTAGAACTCTGCCAGCTGCAATAGCACCAGTGCTTGTAGGTACCGTGTATGCGAACTCCATTAATTGGATAAATGCTGCACTGGCTTTAATAGTTTCTCTATTCCTACAAA
>CALPKA020000133.1 GCA_943324025.2 Bifidobacterium breve
CATGGTCTGCATGTGACTGGCGGATTGATTGCATTCTTGATCGTTCTAATTAGAGTTTTCCGAGCACAAAAATTTGGTCACTCTCAAGCCACAACAGCAATTGTGGTCTCCTACTACTGGCACTTCGTAGATATTGTGTGGATTGCACTATTTTCTGCGATCTACCTAATTAAATAATCATGAAATTTATATCTAAATACCGCAAACATAAGTTGGCTGCTCCTTTACTTTTACTTTTTGCTTTAACCGGGCTTGGTCTTACATTTTCAGTAGCAAGTGCTACCGAAGCACCAAAAGCTGTTGATGCTGCAGCTCGTTCAACTTTAATTGAAGAGGGTCAACAAATATTCTTAAAAGGATGCTCCTCTTGTCATGGCTTAAATGGTGAGGGTGCTGCGATTGCCCCATCTTTAATTGGTGTTGGCGCTGCATCAGTTGATTTTCAAGTAGCAACAGGCCGAATGCCAATGCAAGATATGAGCCAGCAAGCAATGCGTAAGGCTCCGGTTTATAACGAAGAAGAAGTTGCCGCCCTTGCTGCCTACGTTGCATCCCTTGCCCCAGGACCTCGTGCTTATACAAATGAGGAGATTGAATGGGAGCGAGATGGTAATACTGCTGAAGGTGGTGAGTTATTTAGAAATAACTGCGCAATGTGTCATAACTTTGCCGGACAAGGTGGCGCACTAACTCAAGGAAAATATGCTCCATCTGTTATGGGTGTTGAGCCAAGACATATTTACGAAGCAATGATTACCGGGCCACAAGCTATGCCGGTGTTTTCAGATAAAATTATTACACCAGAGGAAAAACTTTCAATCATTAAGTGGATTAAAGCTGCCGAGCAGGAGCCAAATCTTGGTGGAGCTGCCCTAGGCCGGGTTGGTCCAGTAACTGAGGGATTATTGATTTGGACTTTAGGTCTTGGATTATTAATTGGTATTGCTGTCTGGTTAACTGCGAAGGCAAGGTAAGTAAATGTCTAATGAGTTAGAGCCGTTAGCAGATCCAGGGCTACCAGAACATATACATCGCAAAGCTGATACAGATCCAATTGCAGCAAAGCGAGCAGAGCGTCAGGTTGCTGTTTTATTCTCACTTTCAGCAGTTGGAACGCTACTCTTCATCTTCTCCTACTTTTTTGTAGATCAAGATCAATTTATATTCATTCCGGTTATGGGCAGTACAAATGCCCATCAATTAGGAATTGGAATTGGCATGGCAATGAGTTTGCTATTCATTGGTTTTGGTGCAGTTCATTGGGCTAAAACCTTGATGCCTGATCAAGAGGTAATTGCATATCGACATGAGATGAGATCAGAAGATTCAGATCGAGAAGATTTTGTAAAGGCTGCTAAAGCGGGAGCTGAAACTGCCGGTCTTGGCAGAAGACCATTAATTAAACGCGCACTAGCTGCCGCAGCCGGACTTGCTGGTTTGCCAGCCATTCTCTTACTTAGAGATTTAGGTCCACTGCCTGGAAATGCATTGAATGAAACTAGTTGGAAGAGCGGCACAAGATTGGTAACTGATCCAGGTGATCGCCCAATCAAAGCAAGTGATCTTGAGGTAGGTGGTGTTGCCCAGGTAATGCCCGAGCTACCAGTTGGTCAAAAACGAACTCTTGAAAATATTGCTAAAGATGCAGTTTTGTTAATTAGATTACGCCCTACTGAGTTTCAATTAGATGCCGAACGTCTTTCTTGGACACATGAAGGAATTATCGCTTTCTCAAAGATCTGCTCTCACATGGGGTGTGCAGTTGCTTTGTATGAACAAACCACCAAGCACCTACTTTGTCCATGTCACCAATCAACCTTTGATGTAACCCGTGCCGCAAAAGTTATTTTTGGACCTGCTGCTCGCCCATTGCCACAACTGGCAATCACAGTTGATAGTGAAGGATATTTAATTGCCAAGCAACCATTTACTGAAGCGGTTGGACCTAGTTTCTGGGAGAGGAAATCATGAGTGCACGTGAACGCGTTGCTGCAAATGTAGCTAATTACGTCGATGAGCGAACTGGTGCTGCATCTTGGATGAAAAAGAATCTTCAAAAGGTATTTCCTGACCACTGGTCATTTATGCTTGGTGAGATTGCACTTTACTCATTCCTAATTCTTCTACTTTCTGGAACCTTCTTAACCTTTTGGTTTGATCCTTCAATGCGCCATGTTGTCTATGAAGGCAGTTACCAACCTTTAAAAGAGGTTGAGATGAGCGCTGCATACGCGTCAACTCTTCACATCTCCTTTGATGTTCGTGGTGGTTTATTGATGAGACAGATTCACCACTGGGCAGCTTTGATATTTATGGCAGCAATTGTTGTGCACTTATTAAGGGTTTTCTTTACCGGCGCTTTCCGTAAGCCACGTGAGTTCAACTGGATACTTGGAATTGCACTTTTAACTCTAGGAATTGTTGAAGGATTCCTTGGATACTCACTTCCAGATGACCTTCTATCAGGAACTGGAATAAGAATTGCCCATGCGATTATTCAATCTATTCCTGTCGTTGGAACATACCTATCATTCTTTGCATTTGGTGGGGCTTTCCCAGGCGAGGTATTTATTCCACGTATTTATATCGTGCATGTACTTCTATTGCCTGGAATTTTCCTTGCCTTAATAACTGTTCACTTGATGTTGGTTTGGTACCAGAAGCACACTCAATATCCAGGTCCAGGAAGAACTGAAAAGAATGTTGTTGGCTACCCATTAATGCCTGTCTATATGGCAAAGGCTGGCGGATTCTTCTTTATTGTTTTTGGTATTACTGCATTCTTAGGAGCAGTTGCATCAATTAACCCAATTTGGCTTTACGGTCCATACACACCTGGACAAATTTCAGCTGGCTCTCAACCTGATTGGTATATGGGATGGTTGGATGGATTGGTCCGAATGGCACCACCTATTGAAACTCATGCCTTTGGACACACAGTATCTTGGAACATTTTGTTACCAGGTTTAATTATTCCAGGAATTATTTTCACTGGCATGGCCCTTTATCCATTTATTGAAAGCTGGATAACTGGGGATAAAAGAGAACATAATCTGTTAGATCGTCCAAGAAATGCACCAACTAGAACTGCTCTTGGCACCATG
>CALPKA020000134.1 GCA_943324025.2 Bifidobacterium breve
ATAAATTTGGTGAGGCAGATGCACCAGAGCTTAAAGCACTTATGGCAGCAGGCTTTGTCTTATTCCTAGTTACATTAATTGTTAACTTTATCGCCAACATAATTATTAATAGAACTGCGAGAAAAGGGTAATGACTCAACTTATCTCACAGGTCAGCCCACAAAAGCCGTGGCGGCCAAAGCTTAAGAATTTACTTCCTGAGGTTTTAGGCGCACTCTTCACAGCTGTTTCAACCCTTCTTATTGTTGCGGTGACCCCACTTAAGGGAAAGCTTGGCTTTGCAATTGTTTTAATCATTATGGCAATTGTGGTTTCATCTTTGGTAAGTGGCATAAGACGAGATAAAAAAGCCGCGCTTAATTCAACCACCACGGTCTTGGTTTATATTGCATCTGCATTTGTAATCATTCCGCTCTTTTCGATTTTGTATGAAATATTTAGATTAGGAATTGGCGGCCTATCCTTTGGCATCTTCACAAAAGATATGTCACTTACCTCCTCCGATTCACCCCTTACTGAGGGCGGATTACTTCATGCCTTAATTGGCACCTTATATGTGGTGGTCCTAGCTTCAATCTTAAGCACACCAGTTGGCTTACTTGCATCCTTATATATCGTTGAGGTTAAGGGAAGATTTGCCGGATTGGTTAGATTTTTCATTCAAGCGATGAGTGGTATTCCATCAATTGTGGCCGGATTATTTATTTATGCAATCTGGATGATCAATATGGGGAACTCCTATAACGCGGTTGCAGGCGCTGGCGCACTTGCCATCTTGATGATTCCAACAGTTGCTAGAACCTCTGAAGAGGTTTTAAAACTTATTCCACCAGATCTTCGTGAGGCAGGTTTAGCACTCGGTGCCACCCAGTGGCGCACAGTTGCAATGATTATTATTCCTGCGGCAAAAAGTGGTCTTGTGACAGCGGTGATTTTAGGTATTGCACGAGTGGCAGGAGAGACCGCCCCATTGCTTTTAACTATTGGTGGCGCTGATGCAATTAACCTAAATCCATTTAGTGGCAACTCAAGTGCGATGCCATATTATGTTTGGAAAAATTACTCACTTGGAAACCCTGAATCAATCAGCAGAGCCTGGCTTGGCGTATTAGTACTAATGATCGTGGTCTTTATCTTCTTCTCACTAGCAAGATTTTTTGGCAGATCCAAGGGGGTTAAGAAGTAATGGTAAACATGGATGATTCAGCTCAAACCGGGGAGGAAAGTATGAAAACAGCAAAGGCGCAGGTTGCAAAGGCTAGTGGCAAGGTTTCACCTAGCTCACTGGCAGATGTTGCCGCCAATCGATTGCAGAGCCAAACTGCCAACACCGTTGGTTCAACTGGCCTTGAAGCACGAAGCATTCATGCCTGGTTTGGTAAAAAACATGTGCTTGAAGATATCTCCCTAGATTTTTATACCGGCACAGTCACAGCGTTAATTGGACCATCAGGTTGCGGTAAATCAACCTTTATTCGAATTTTAAATCGTATGCATGAGTTTATTCCAACCGCATCCTTAGCTGGTGAGGTTTTCCTAGATGGCAAGGATGTTTATGAGCCAGGGGTGGATGTAACAAAGATTAGATTAAGAATTGGCATGGTATTTCAAAAGCCAAATCCATTCCCATCTATGACAATTAAAGAGAATGTTTTATCTGGCTTAAAGTTGGCCCAACTTAAGATCAATAACCAAGAGGAGTTGTTAGAGAGCTGCTTGCGCAGAGCTGGGCTATGGGATGAGGTTAAGGATCGTCTTGATGAGTATGGCGGTGCGTTATCTGGTGGCCAACAACAAAGACTTTGTATTGCAAGATCACTTGCGGTAAATCCACAGGTTTTATTGATGGATGAGCCATGTTCAGCACTTGATCCAGGATCCACTCTTCGAATCGAGGAGACGATTAGAGAGCTCTCCTCCTCTATGAGCATTGTGATTGTTACTCACAACATGCAACAGGCAGCACGAGTATCTGATTACACCGGCTTCTTCTTATCTGATGGCGGTCCTGGTCGATTAATTGAGGTTGGTTCAACCTCTCAGATCTTCTCAAATCCAAAGGAACAGCGAACTGAGGATTATGTCTCAGGTCGCTTTGGCTAAACCAGCGGTAAATCAGGTGGTAATTGGCTTTTGGTTGTATACCAATTGTTAACCTAACTGCCACATTTAGTTAGCCAAATCCATCCTATTTGTTTATTGACCCCGACTACTTTTTGATTACAAGGATGTACTTAAATCAAAGGGGAAAAGTAAATGAAATCACGTAGATCAATTGCCATCGCAGCAATTGTTACCTCATTTTTACTTGTAGGTGCCTCACCGGCATTTGCAGGAGCAATTAATGGCAGCGGTGCAACATTTGCAGCGCCACTAATCGATTCATGTAAGGTTGATTTTGCAAAAGATACAACCCACACCGTTAACTACACCGGCGGCGGATCTGGGAAAGGTCGCTCAGATTTCACTGGCAACCTAGTTGATTTTGCTGGCTCTGATGCACCATATTCATCTGGTGCTCCATCAAATCTAATTTATGCACCTGTTTATGCAGCTCCTATTGCAATTATGTATAACCTTCCAACAGTTAAAGAGCCAATCTATCTATCCCCAGAGACGATTGCTCGAATTTTCTCAGGCTCAATTACAAAGTGGAATGATCCAATTATCAGAACAGTTAACAATGGAACAGTAAAGGTTCCAGTATTTAAGACTAAGAAGGTAACTGTTAAGGATAAGAATGGTAAGAATGTAAGCAAAACCGTTCCAGTACTTGATAAGAATGGAACACCAACAATTACTAAGTATCTTGAAAAAGAAGTAAACGTTTCTCTGCCAAATACTCCAATCACCGTTTACTACCGAAGTGATTCATCTGGAACCTCAGAGAACTTCACAAGATTCCTAAAGGGTGCTAATGCAGTTAATAACCCAACTGCTTGGCCAAAGGCTCAAAACACAACCTTCACAAATGCAATGCCAGTAGATGTTGCATCACGCTTTAACTTCCAGGGTGAATCTGGTTCAGCAAAGGTTGCATCTGGTGTTGCAGGCAAGGTTGGAGCAAT
>CALPKA020000135.1 GCA_943324025.2 Bifidobacterium breve
GGACACAATATTCAAGGAGAATACAAACAAGAGGTAATTACTGTAGGTCAACTTATTCAACCTGCCCCTAATTGGTTAACTATGAATCACCCATTAATTGTTGCAGTTACTAAAGGTGATCTTTTGATCGGTGCTATTGGATTACAAGATCCGCTTCGGCCTGAATCCAAACAGTTAATCAGTGATTTAAAATCAGTTGGAGTTAAGTATGTGGCTTTAGTAACAGGTGATCGGGAAGAAACTGCTCGCCAAGTCGCTAGTGAGGTTGGAATTGAAAATGTCTATGCCGGAGTGAGTGCTGAAGGTAAATTAGAAATTACTCGGGGTTTAATGCAAACCTCTAATGGCTCAGTTGTTGTAGTTGGAGATGGTATTAATGATGCCCCAGCGTTGGCTGCTGCCGATGTTGGAGTTGCAATGGGGGCACGAGGTGCAACTGCGGCTAGTGAAGCGGCAGATGTTGTCATTGTTGAGGATTCAATCGATCGATTAACTTTGGCAATTCAAATTGCTAAAACTTCTAGGAATAAAGCTTTGCAAGCTGCCGGTATTGGAATGGGTCTTTCATTAATTATGATGCTTTTTGGTGGTGCCGGTTTTATCACTCCAGGTGAAGGTGCAATCGCGCAGGAGATTATTGATGTAATTGCAATTCTATGGGCTTTAACCGCATTACTTGGTGAAAGAAAGAGTAATCATAGATAACCCGTATTTGTTGCTTGAAGAGATTTCCTAGATATTGAACGGATATAGGTCAGATATGGGCGACTCTTCTTTTTATTTAAGTCAGATATGGGCGTTAAATCCGTTTTAATTCTAGTTAACTTACCGCCAATTTTTGGCGAATGTTTAACTAAACAAACATATTACGTGGGCGGTGAGGGTTTCGAACCCCCGACATCCTCGGTGTAAACGAGGCGCTCTACCACTGAGCTAACCACCCGGTGAGAGTAGGAATATTACTAGTAGATCTGAATTACTCCCAATTAACCTTGTTTATAAGGCTGAAAGAGCGGCTTTGTATTCAGCGATATTTCTAGCCTCGCCTAATCCATTAACCACCATCCACTTGATCTTGCCATCGGTGCCGATGATAAATGAACCACGTGTGGCACATCCTCGATTTTCATCAAATGCGCCATAAGCCTTAGCGATTTCACCATGTGGCCAGAAGTCAGAGAGAACTTGGAACTTATATCCCTCTTGCTCTGCAAATACCTTGTTTGCATACATTGGATCACAAGATATTGAAATCAATTCAACCTTATCATTTTGAAAAGCTGATAGATCATCACGAAGTGCGCATAACTCACCAGTGCAAATACCTGAGAATGCAAATGGATAAAAGATCACAACCACATTCTTTTTGCCTTGGTATGAAGAAAGTGACACCTTCTGGCCATGTTGATTTACTAACTCAAAATCTGGTGCCATTGATCCGATTGCGAGCGCCATTACATATCTCCTTTATTTGGTGGTTATTACTTTGGGTGATTACTACTTTGACTTCTTTTTATTACTACCTGCATGACGTGCTATTAATCTTGTTGCAGTCCAATCTGCTCCCGCTGGGAAGGATGTGGTTTGCGACATTCCAGCTGTTGGAGCTGCATCCTGTACATCACTTGGCTCAACATAACCAGGACGGCCAACCTTTGGTGTTAATAACCAAATCGGTCCATCCTCAGTTAAGTAAGTTAGCGCATCAACTAATTCATCTACAAGATCGCCATCACCATCTCGCCACCAAAGTATTACCGCATCCACAACCTCTTGGGCGGTGGCATCTAGAGGTTGCGCACCAGTTTTTGCAATAATTGCATCACGCAATGATTGATCGCAATCTGTTTGGTTATAACCAACCTCAAGTATTAATTGGTCAGTGCTTATGCCAAGCCGTTCAACGGTGGCAGCAGGTGCCTGGGCTGAATTCATTAGGAGTAGTCCACCCAACTTTGGCTGATGGTGCAACTCCTAGGGATGAGGATTTAAGCCAGATCACGCCTAGCCCCTGCCTTAAATATGACCAAACACCCCTTTAGGAGAGAGAATAAGCCCGTGAGTGAAAACTTTAAGGCCCCAGACCACCTGGTGGACCAACTCGTAGATACCGATCCAAATGAGAGCGCTGAGTGGCGCCAATCCTTTGATGCGGTTTTAAAAAACGCAGGTCCTGTTAGAGCTCGTTACTTAATGCTTTCTTTATTACAAAGAGCAAATGAAAAAAATGTTGGTGTCTCAGGTCTTCGCACAACAGATTACATAAACACAATTCCACCAGCACTTGAGCCAACATTTCCAGGAGATGAGTTTTTAGAGAGAAGAATTCGCGCATACATCAGATGGAATGCCGCAGTTATGGTGCACAGAGCCCAACGACCTGGTGTTGGAGTTGGTGGACATATTTCAACCTATGCATCAAGTGCTTCTTTATATGAGGTTGGTTTTAATCACTTCTTCCGCGGCAAAGATCATGCAGGTGGTGGAGATCAAATATTTTTCCAAGGACATGCCTCCCCTGGTATGTATGCCAGAGCATTTATGGAAGGCCGTCTTACCCAAAAGCAATTAGATGGTTTCCGCCAAGAGTTATCACATGATGGTGGCGGATTATCTTCATATCCGCATCCAAGATTGATGCCAAACTTTTGGGAGTTCCCAACAGTTTCCATGGGTATTGGACCAATCAACGCTATCTACCAAGCAAGATTTAATCGCTATCTAAATGCCCGCGGTTTTAAAGACACAAGTGATCAAAATGTTTGGGCATTTTTAGGAGATGGTGAGATTGATGAGCCAGAGACATTAAGTGCTATTTCACTTGCCTCTCGGGAAGGTTTAGATAACTTAACCTTTGTTGTTAACTGTAATTTGCAAAGATTAGATGGACCCGTCCGTGGCAATGGAAAGATTATTCAAGAGCTTGAATCAGTATTTGGTGGTGCTGGTTGGAATGTAATTAAAGTTGTTTGGGGACGTGAGTGGGATCCACTACTTGCAGCAGATCGTGAGGGTGCATTAGTTGATTTGATGAATAAGACTCC
>CALPKA020000136.1 GCA_943324025.2 Bifidobacterium breve
GTACATACACAGGTGAAGTTACTTTCAAAAGGGATAATCCTTCCAGCCGAAAATAAAAAGCTAGCAAAGCAAATCAAAAGAAGAGCAAAAAAAGGCATACGTTTAAATATCAACGTTTTAGGTGAGGCAGTGTTAGGCGATCACGAGGCCAGTGAAAGATTTGATCGGGTCATTGAAATGATGAATCGAAGTGAAGTTGATTATGTCTCAGTAAAGCTATCTTCGGTTGTAAGTCAGATCATTGCTTTAGATCGTGAGGGCACGCTAGATCGCGTTAGTGAAAAACTGCGACAAATTTACCGAACCTCGATTGCAACCAATACTTTTGTTAACTTAGATATGGAAGAGTTTCGAGATTTACGTTTAACTGTGGATGCATTTAAATTGGTTTTAAGTGAGGGTGAGTTCAAAAGTTTGTATGCAGGTTTAGTGTTGCAGGCATATTTGCCAGAGTCTCATGAAGTTTTTGCTGAATTGGCTCAATGGTCAAAGGAGCGCAATCAATCTTCAGGTGGGGTAATTAAAATTAGGTTAGTAAAGGGTGCAAATCTTGCAATGGAGAAGGCTGAGGCGGAACTTCACGGCTGGATTGCAGCACCTTATAAATCAAAATCAGATGTTGATGCTTCCTACTCTAGATTATTAGATACCGCCCTTCGAACTGATCATGCAAAGGCGGTTCGAATCGGTGTAGCAAGTCATAACCTATTTCATATCTCTTTTGCACTTGAGATCGCAAAGAAACGTGGAGTCCTAGAACAACTTGATATAGAAATGCTTGAGGGTATGGCTAATCCTGAAGCTTTGGCTGTTGCTAAACGCTCACTTCGAATTTTGCTTTATGCACCTGTAACCAGGGGAGATGATTTCGCATCGGCGGTTGCTTACTTAGTTAGAAGATTAGATGAAAATACTGCGGTTGAAAACTACTTACGCTCCTCTTTTGAAATGGGAACAAATCCAGAAATATTCAATGAGCAAGCAGAAAGATTCAATAAGAGTGCCGCTGAAAGACATTTAATCTCAACACAAAGTATTAGACATGGAAAGACCCAATTTAAAGTTGGGGACAGCTTTGAAAACGCCCCCAATGCTGATTTAACTTTGGATTCATTTGTTTCCAAATTGAATAGAGAGTTAAAAACAATTTTAAAACTAGATGGACTAGAGATACCAATTGTTATCGATGGTAAGGAGATCTTTGATCGCTCTCAAATAGAAGGTTATGACCCAAGTGATAACGCAAAGGTTTGGTATAGGTATGCAGTTGCAAAAAGCTCCGATGTTGAATCTGCAGTAAAGGTAGCAAAGAAAGCGTCCCCTGGTTGGAATGAACTGGGCACCGAAGCTCGTGCAGATATATTGAAGAAGTTTGGCGCCATTGCTCATGATGAGCAAGAGGGAACAATCGCAATCATGGCCCGTGATGCCGGTAAAACTGTTGCAGAGGCAGATCCTGAAGTATCAGAGGCAATTGATTTTGCAAACTACTACGCACTTTCTGCTATTTCACTTGATCTAGAAAAACATTCATCACCAGTTGGCGTTGTGGTGATTGTTCCACCTTGGAATTTTCCTTATGCAATTCCAACTGGAGGAATCTGTGCAGCCCTTGCTGCTGGCAACTCAGTGATATTCAAATCTGCTCCAGAAACTGTTGCCACCTCATGGCAGTTAGTAAATCAATTGTGGCGTGCAGGAGTACCAAAAGAGGTTCTGCAATTTGTATCAACTGAGGATAATGAAATCGGAAAATTGTTAATTACCCATGAAGATGTAAACGCAGTAATACTCACTGGTGCATACAGCACTGCCGAGTTGTTTTCTTCATGGAAGAATGAACTTAATTTGTTAGCAGAAACCAGTGGTAAAAACTCGATGGTTCTCACCGCCTGTTGTGACATTGATGTGGCGGTCAAAGACCTCGTTCAATCAGCATTTGGCCATGCGGGGCAGAAGTGTTCAGCAGCATCATTGGCGATCGTCGAAAAAAGCATTTATGAGAATCCAAACTTTAAAAAGCAATTAATTGACGCTGTTCAATCTTTGCGAGTTGGCCCAGGCTATGTCTTTTCTACAACTGTTGGCCCAATTATCAAAAAACCTGAACAACAGTTGGAAAGAGCCTTGACAGCATTAGCTGATGGTGAAGAGTGGTTGATAAAGCCAAATCAAATTGATGAGGCAGGTTTGATGTGGTCTCCTGGTGTTAAAACTGGCGTGAAGCCTGGTTCATGGTCACATTTAAATGAATGGTTTGGACCGGTCTTAGCAATCATGGTTGCACCAGATTTAGAAACCGCTATTGAATGGCAAAATGCGACTGATTTTGGATTAACTGCTGGAATTCAATCATTGGATCCAAAAGAGTGTGAGTACTGGATTGAGAATGTTGAGGCAGGAAATCTTTATGTAAATCGCGGCGTAACTGGCGCAATTGTGAATCGTCAACCATTTGGTGGTTGGAAAAAGAGCTCTGTAGGCGCTACTGCAAAAGCTGGTGGTCCAAATTATGTTGCAACACTTAGAAATTGGAATCAGATGAAGCACTTCCTTCCCATGAAGGAGTCAGCAAGCAAATGGCTTAAATCAAATATTGCCCTTGCTATTGATCGAAGTGGCTTAGAGGTTGAGCAAAATGTGCAGCGCTATCGAAGATATAAGAAGGGTTTTTTAGTCCGAATAGAAAGTGGTACCAGCAAGGATGAATTAGATTTTCTGAATTGGATAAAGAAAGATTTGGGAGTTATCACAAGGTTAAGTAGTGACACCCTAATTCCTGGTTTAGCCAATTTGGTCGTTGAAAGTACGGTTGAGTTTGCAGAACATGCAATGGAGTTTGATCGAGTTAGATGGTTATCTGCCGAAGTGCCACCAGTTTCTGATCTGATGATAAACGGAATCGCATGCGATCGAAGACCAATCGCAACTAGGGGAGATATTGAGATTTCTAGATGGTTCTTAGAACAAAGTGTTTCAATCACTCAACATCGATACGGCAATACAAATGCAGGACCTAAGCCTGCTTGCGTTGGA
>CALPKA020000137.1 GCA_943324025.2 Bifidobacterium breve
GCTTTCCTTAACCAGTTTTGCAACCGCAGATAATGCTCCTTGTGTTTCGGCAGCACGCTCTCCTACCAAAACAACAGACTTACCTGTTAAACCTGAGATTGAGTTAATTGCAGAAACCTCATTACCAGCTGCTGTCTTAATTAAGTTTGCTTTGAGTTTTTGAGATCCACGACTTGCTAACGCTGCAATAGTGGTTACCTTTATTGATCTCTTATGCACTTGCTTGTAAATTCTTAAGAAAACTATTGGAGACTCATCTTCTGGTTCAAAATTGATTAGCACCACATGATCTGCATTATCAATATCTTTATAGGTTGCACTTGTTGGAACTGATGCTAGAAAATCTAATTCTTCTTTTGAGCTAACTCTGGATCTGAAGTCAATATTGTTGGTTCCAAGTGTTACCCGAGCAAATTTGCTATACCCATAAGCATCTTCAACTGTTGCTCTTCCACCAACTAAAACACCAGCTCTTGAATCTTTTAATCCCTTTGCTGCTGCTGCTAAAGCCTCTGGCCATGATGCTTCTTGTAATTGACCATTAGCATCGCGAACTAGAGGCGTAGTAATTCTATTTTTTGCCACCTCATATTTAAATGCCCAGCGACCCTTATCGCAGTTCCACTCTTCATTAACAGTTGAATCTTCGCCAGCAAGACGGCGTAGTGTTTTTCCTCTTCGTACATCAGTGCGCATTGCACAACCTGATGCACAATGTTCACAAGCAGAATCAGTTGATACTAAATCAAACGGCCTTGCTCTAAATCGATATGAGGTTCCAGTTAGTGCTCCTACTGGACAGATTTGAACAGTATTTCCGGAGTAATAAGAATCAAATGGTTCATCTTCGTAAATACCAACTTGTTGCAAAGCGCCACGTTCATTTAATGTAATAAATGGATCTCCAGCAATTTGTTCAGAAAATCTAGTACAGCGTGCACAAAGAACGCATCTCTCACGATCTAGCAAAACCTGTGAAGAGATTGGAACTGGCTTTTCAAAAGTTCGCTTCACGCCTTCGAATCTTGATTCACTTCTACCGTTAGACATTGCTTGGTTCTGAAGTGGGCATTCGCCACCTTTATCGCAAACAGGACAATCAAGTGGGTGGTTGATTAACAACAACTCCATAATTCCCTTTTGAGCCTTATCTGCAACTTCAGATGTCAGTTGTGTTTTAACAATCATGCCAGTTTCAACTGGGATGGTGCATGAGGCCTGTGGTTTGGGAAAAGCTCTTCCGTTAATTTCAATATCTACTAAACATTGGCGACAAGCACCAGCTGGTGCAAGAAGTGGGTGATCACAAAATCTAGGAATTTGAATTCCTAATTTTTCAGCAGCACGAATAACTAGAGTTCCTTTTGGAACAGTTACTTCAAATCCATCAATTACGCAGGTGATCATTTCTACTGCTTGCTCGGTGTTAATCTCTTGAATACTCATTTAACACCTGCTGTCTCAAACAAAGTTGCAGCTAAAGGATCAAATGGGCATCGACCAGCTGCTAGGTGATCTAAATACTCTTGGCGGAAATACTTCAAAGAAGAAATGATTGGACTAGCTGCGCCATCGGCTAGTGCACAAAATGAACGGCCCATAATGTTGTCGCAAAGATCTAACAATTTATCTAAGTCCGCTTCAGTTCCTTTTCCAGCCTCTAAATCCTTAAGTACTTGCACTAACCACCAAGTGCCTTCGCGACATGGTGTGCACTTACCGCAGGACTCATGTTTATAAAACTCAGTCCATCGAAGTACTGCTCTAACTATGCATGTGGTTTCATCAAAAATTTGTAAAGCCTTTGTTCCTAACATTGAACCAGCTGCTGATACGCCCTCGTAATCAAGGGGAACATCTAAATGCGCATCGGTAAAAATAGGAGTTGAAGAACCGCCTGGTGTCCAAAACTTTAATTTGTGACCTTTTCTAATTCCACCTGAAATCTCTAACAATTGTCGAAGGGTTATGCCAAGGGGTGCTTCAAATTGACCAGGGTTATTAACATGTCCAGATAGAGAATAAAGAGTAAAGCCCTTACTTTTTTCTGTTCCCATTGCAGCAAACCAAGCAACTCCGTTGTTAACTATTGCTGGAACTGATGCAACAGATTCAACATTGTTAACCACAGTTGGTTTTGCATATAAGCCAGCAATCGCTGGGAATGGTGGACGTAATCTTGGTTGTCCACGGAAACCTTCTAATGAATCCAGTAGTGCAGTTTCTTCACCACAAATATATGCACCGGCACCAACATGTAAAACTAACTCTAAATCAAAACCTTTTCCTAAAATATTTTTGCCGAGCAATCCAGCTTTATAAGCATCCTCAATCGCTTGCTGAACTCTTCTAACAACATGTGTAACCTCACCGCGAATATAAATAAATGCATGGTTAGCTCTGATTGCATATGAGCCAATAATTATTCCCTCAATCAACACATGTGGATTTGCCATCATTAATGGAGTGTCCTTGCAGGTACCAGGTTCAGACTCATCGGCATTTACAACAAAGTAATGTTCTTTGTTATCACCTTGCGGAATAAATCCCCACTTATTTCCAGTTGGAAATCCTGCGCCACCTCTGCCACGTAATCCAGAATCCTTTACCAATTGAATAACTTCATCTGGATTCATTGCTAGTGCTTTTGCTACTGCGGTATAGCCACCGTTTCGTTTGTAACCGGCGATAGTGAATGAGTCTGCTTCATCCCAATTTGCAGATAGGACTGGAGTTAATTTACTCATGCTCCACCCTTTGCTTTCTTAAGCCCTAACAAAGTTGGCTCGCCAGCTTGAACACCTTCGTTTGCAAGGCCATCAGAGATTCCTGCCAAAACTGCAGAGTTTTGTTTCCAAGTACGCAAAGTCTTTGGTCCTCTAGTTGGTGCAGGTGGATTTCCAGCTCTTGCACCATCAACTAAGTCTTTTACAGATGAAACAGTTTGGTTATCGTAAAACTCCCAATTGACCATGACTACCGGAGCATAATCACAAGCTGCATTACATTCGATGTGTTCAACTGAAACTTTTCC
>CALPKA020000138.1 GCA_943324025.2 Bifidobacterium breve
CCAACTGAAAGCTTTGCTGCCACAATCTCTGATGCTGCAAAGTTAGCGCCAATTTCATCTGCAACACCAGTAGTTAAAGGTGGCAGACCAGATTTAACTGAAGCATCCATTGTTGTATCTGGTGGACGTGGCACAAATGGAGATTTCAAACCAGTTGAAGCATTAGCTGATGCGTTAGGTGCTGCAGTTGGAGCATCTCGTGCTGCAACAGATGCAGGCTGGTATCCACACTCAAATCAAGTGGGTCAAACTGGAAAAACTGTTTCACCACAACTTTATGTTGCCGCTGGAATTTCAGGTGCGATTCAACACCGCGCTGGTATGCAAACTAGTAAAACTATTGTGGCGATCAATAAGGATCCAGAAGCCCCAATCCTTGAAATCGCAGATTTTGCAGTTGTTGGCGATTTATTTAACGTTTTACCTCAAGCCACCGCACAAATTATTGCTCGCAAGGGGTAATTACTTGGCTATCGGTGCCAACCTTTAGACTTAGCAAGTGCCAATCTACTTTGATCATGCTGCAACTACTCCAATCTCAGAGGTAGCGATCTCGGCTTTAAACAATCAAATCAAAAAATTAGGAAATGCCTCATCCTTGCATTCAGCAGGACGAAGTGTTCGAAAAGATTTAGAAAGTGCACGGGAGGAGATTGCAAAGGCAATTGATTGCGCGCCCAGTGAGGTTATCTTTACCGCAACCGGCACTGAGGCAAATAACTTGGCAATTAAGGGCTTGTATTGGAAAGCAGCCAAATCAAATCGAAATGTAGTTATCACCTCAACCTTTGAACATCATGCAGTGATGGATCCAATCGCATGGCTTGCCGAACATGAAAATGCTGAGGTAGTTAGCATCAATGTTGATCGAAATGGATTTATCTTGGTCGATGAGTTGGCGCAGGCTTTAAAAGAACATCAGGGCAAAGTGGCATTTATTTCAATTATGCATTCAAATAATGAGGTTGGCACAATTCAAGATATCTCCAAAATTGTAAAGATTGCTGGTGATATTCCAGTGCATGCTGATTGCGTGCAAAGCTTTGGCAAGGTTGCATTATCTTTTAAAGATTTAGGGTTAACCGCTGCAACAATTAGTGCTCATAAAGTTGGTGGCCCACTTGGCGTTGCTGCTTTAATTCTTAAACGCGGGCTCGATATTGAACCAATTTTGCATGGGGGCGGACAGGAGCGGGATATCAGAAGTGGCACATTTAATGCACCAAGTATTGTCTCCTTTGCAGCTGCTGCTAAAGAAAGTGTGGCAGCAATTGCAGATCGAGATAAAAAGGTTAGAGCGTTAAAGAGTGAGTTAATTCAAACAGTTAAGAAAAATGTTTCAGATGCTTGGGTAAATGGTGATCAAATAAATTGCCTACCTGGCATTACCTCAATTACCTTTCCAAAAACAGATTCAGAGGGGTTGCTACTTTTGTTAGATATCGAAGGTATTGCCTGCTCAACCGGCTCTGCCTGCAGCGCTGGTGTGCAAAGACCAAGTCATGTCCTGCTTGCGATGGGATTAACAGAGGATGAGACCACCTCTACATTAAGATTTTCGGTAAGTCATTCCAATACTCTCACTGAGATTGCAAAACTGGGCTCAGTAATTGCATCAGTGGTAGCAAGATCTAGAGCGGCGTCAGGTAAAAAATGAAGAAGCTAAAAGTAATTGCAGCAATGAGTGGTGGCGTTGATTCAGCAGTTGCTGCTGCCCGCGCAGTTGATGCTGGCTATGAAGTAGTTGGCGTTCACCTTGCTCTATCTAGTAATCCACAAAAGTATCGATCTGGTGCTCGTGGTTGCTGCACAATTGAGGATTCCCATGATGCCAGGCGAGCAGCTGATGTAATTGGAATCCCTTTTTATATTTGGGATATGGCAGAGGAGTTTCATAAAGGCGTAGTTGAAAACTTTTTATCTGAGTATCAATCAGGACGAACTCCAAATCCATGTTTGCGCTGCAATGAAAAGATTAAATTTGAAGCGGTACTAGATCGAGCAAAAGCACTTGGATTTGATGGGGTAGTAACAGGACATTATGCAATTACAAAAGATGGTCCAGATGGAAAAACCTTGCACCGAGCAGCAGATTTTGAGAAGGATCAATCATATGTATTAGCTGTTCTTAGAACTGATCAAATTGAGGGTGCAATATTCCCATTGGGTGATACGGTAAAAACTGATACTCGCAAAGAGGCTAAAGAGCGCGGATTATTTGTGGCAAATAAACCAGATAGCCATGACATTTGCTTTGTGCCATCAGGGGATAACGCAGGTTGGTTACGAGAGCGATTAGGTTCTGAAACCGGAGACATTGTTGATGAGGCAGGTAAAAAATTAGGTGAACACAAAGGTGCTTACACATACACAATCGGTCAAAGACGCGGCCTTGCTTTAACGGTTCCGGATCCAACTGGTGAGCCAAGATATGTTTTAAAGATTGAGCCAAAGAGCAATACGGTTGTAGTTGGAACTCATGAAGCGTTAGCTGTAAACACAATTGTTGCAACACCACCTACTTGGTGTGGACCGGCTCCTGAGTTAAATAAAGTATTAAGAGGTTTTGCCCAGGTTAGAGCACATGGGTTGCCACTTGCTTGTGAGTATAAATTTGATGGCACTAATCTGATTGCCAATCTAGATGAGCCAGTATTTGGTTTAGCAACCGGTCAGGCATTAGTTATCTACGATAATGATCGAGTAGTTGGCTCTGGAACGATCTGCGAAACGATTTAAAATGAGCGCTGAAATCCGGCATCAAATTCAAGAACTCTGTGAAGAGATCGGTGATCATCAATTTAAATACTATGTTTTAGATGCGCCAACAATCTCAGATGCCGCTTTTGATAAGTTGTGGAATCAGCTCCTAGATCTTGAGAAAAAGTATCCGCAATACAAGCTAGAGAGCTCGCCAACACTTCAAGTAGGTGGAGGTTTTTCAACCTCATTTACCCAACATGACCATATTGAAAAGATGATGAGCCTAGACAATGTTTTTGACTCAGGGGAGTTAGATACTTGGTTTGATCG
>CALPKA020000139.1 GCA_943324025.2 Bifidobacterium breve
TATATGGATGCAATCCAAACTGATGCAGCAATTAATCCAGGAAACTCAGGTGGCCCACTTGTTGATTCCCAAGGTAGAGCAATCGGCGTTAACTCAGCCATTGCAACAACTGGCTCTTCAGTTGGCACACCAGGAAATATCGGACTTGGATTTTCAATTCCATTTAATCAAGCGATTCGAATTGCAGATGAATTAATTGCTACTGGAAAGTCCACAAAGCCATTCCTAGGAATCTCATTTGATCCTGCTTACACCGGAAATGGTGCACGTATTTTAACTTTAACCCCAGGTAATGCGGCAGAACGTGCCGGATTAACAGTTGGTTCCATTGTTAAAAGTATTGATGGATTTAAAGTAAATGATGCAGTCACTGCGATTGTAAGAATTAGAAGCCATGCACCAGGTGATCAAATCATTATGGTGGTGGAATCTGCTGCAGGATCATCTAAAACCTTTAATATCACCTTAGGTTCAGCTCCAGCACTTCCTTAAGTTCTATACTCTCCTTAAGTAGAAAAACTTAAGGAGAGTGCTTTTGAAGTCTGGTGAAAAAGTCATTGGCTTAGAGCTTCTATCGGCATTTTCAGGAGTATTAATCGCTGCTCAATCAAAGGTTAATGGCGCCTTATCGGTGAAGATGGGTGATTCATTAGAAGCAGCAATCGTCTCCTTTTCAACCGGATTACTTTTTGTAACTTTAATTTGTTTATCTCAATCACAACTTAGAGCCGCATTTAAAGATATTTTTAAAGCTGTTAGTGCTGGTCAAATGCGAGCGTGGACCTTAGTTGCAGGGGCATTGGGTGCATCATTTGTTGCAATGCAAACTTATGTAGTACCGATTGCAGGAGTGGCACTCTTCACCGTTGCATCTTTAGCTGGTCAAACCGCAATCTCACTTTGGGTTGATCAACTTGGTTTATCTGGCGGGGTTAAATCGATGATTTCAAAGCGTCGAGTAATTGCTGCATTAATAACTGTCTTTGCAGTTTTAGTTTCAGCTTGGGATAGATTATCAATGAGTGATTTTTCAATTCTGGCAATCGGTTTAGCATTATTTGCTGGCAGCTGGGTTGGTTTTCAAAGAGCATTAAATGGTCAGATTAATTCGCACTCTAAGCGTGCATTTGCAACTGCGCAATTAAACTTTATAACTGGTACAACCTTTTTATTTATATTGCTGCTAATTCGATCTGTGTTTACCGATCACTCAATATTGAATTTCACCACCGCGCCTTGGTGGATGTTTTTAGGCGGTTCAATTGGGGTAATTTATATTGCACTTTCTGCCCATATTGTTCAGCACTTAGGGGTTTTAGAGTTCACTTTGTTTAGTGTGGGCGGAATGTTGATTGGATCATTAGCAATAGATTTACTCTTCCCAACTCCGGGAACTGTAATCTCACCCTATTTAATCGTTGGAATTGCACTCACCTATTTAGGTGTAATTGCAAATGGTCAATCCCGCTTTTCTCGCAAGTAATTTACCAAAGCAGAAAGCAAAGATGCAGTGATAAAGAAAGCTGCTAAAGCATAAGAAATATCTTTAACCCAAGGAATTGATCCCGAGTAAAAGCCAGCTAAAGTAATTCCAGCACCCCACAACAATGCACCAAGTGCATTTGCAGATAAGAACTTGTAGTAATTCATCTTTACTGTTCCAGCAATAGGTGGCACAAATGTTCTAACCCAGGGGATGTATCTTGCTATTACTACCGACCACCAGCCATACCTTTCATAAAATCTCTCAGATCTAGCCAACATCCGCTGCATTCTGGGTGATTTATGCTTTTCTAAATAGGGCCGGCCAACCTTTCGGCCAATTACATACCCAACCTGATCGCCAACAAATGCTGCAAGAAATACTGCCAAAACTAGAAAAGCAATATTTATATCATCCCTGGCTGCTGCTACTAATCCTGCACTAAATAAAAGTGAATCACCTGGCAGAAAGAAACCAAGCAATAAACCAGTTTCAACAAAGATAATTCCTGCAATTACTACATAAAACAAAAATGGAGCAACCGGAGATAGTTGCTCATCAAATGAGGCGGCGTAAGTGAGCATTAACCTATGATGATTTTTTTACTGCAGCTGCAACTTTTTGTACTACATTTAAATCAAATACGCTCGGCACAATAAAATTTGCATTTAATTGCTGCTCTGAAACACATGAAGCAATTGCTTCTGCTGCAAGCACCAACATGGAATCGGTAATTTTGGTAATTCCAGCATCTAATAAACCTCTAAAGATTCCAGGAAATGCCAAGACATTGTTGATTTGATTTGGCTGATCACTTCGACCAGTTGCAACTACCGCCGCATGTTTACGGGCAAGTGCTGGATCAATCTCTGGATCTGGATTTGCAAGTGCAAAAACAATCGCACCCTTTGCCATTGATTTAATATCCGCCTCATTTAAAACATTAGGAGCGCTAACGCCGATAAATACATCAGCATCCTTCATCGCTTCATGAATATCACCACGGAAAGAACCAGGTGAGCAGTTTGTGACAAACCATTTACGCATTGGATCAGCCTCACCCTTATCCTCAAAAACCAATCCATCTTTATCAAAACCAATAATGTTTTTAGCACCCTTTGCAACTAACAATCTTGCAACCGCAGTACCTGCTGCGCCAACACCACTTAAAACAATTTTGCTTGATTTCAAATCTTTTTTAACAAGTTTTAATGCATTAGTTAGTGCTGCCAAAACAACAATTGCAGTTCCATGTTGATCATCATGGAAAACTGGAATATCTAGCAGCTCTCTTAACCTTGCCTCAATTTCAAAACAGCGTGGAGCTGAGATATCTTCAAGATTAATTCCGCCATAAACTGGCGCAATAATTTGAACAGTTCTAACAATCTCATCAACATCTTGGGTATCAAGACAAACTGGCCAGGCATCAACATCGGCAAATCTCTTGAATAAGGCTGCTTTTCCCTCCATAACAGGAAGTGCTGCCCCTGGACCAATATTTCCAAGTCCTAATACTGCAGAGCCATCGGTAACAA
>CALPKA020000140.1 GCA_943324025.2 Bifidobacterium breve
AGGTATTTTAATTGGAACATTAATTAATTGGGCAGATGCATCAGATGCATTAGTTGGCATAAGTATTGATGGTGCACCAGCCCAACTTTCTGCGCCTTCATTTGATCTATTAAGAAATAAGCCAATTACCTTTGTTGGCGAGTCAGCAAATGCTGATGCCTTTGCATTAATTACAAAAAATCCTGGTGAGCGATTACCAATTACCTTCACATTTGCCACCGCATCCCCGGTAACAGTTGATGCCTTGGTTGTGCAGCAAGAAGGAATTTACGAAGTGCTACAAAGAGTTATTCAAACTCAAACCCCAGTTGTTAGTGATGAGGTTAAGCCTTAACTTTCAAACTTATAACCAAGACCTCTGATGGTCTGGATATAAACTGGAGTTGCTGGATCCTTTTCAATCTTTGCTCTTAATCTTTTAACATGCACATCTAAGGTTTTAGTATCACCAAAGTAATCAGATCCCCAGACGCGATCAATTAACTGGGTTCGAGTTAACACCCGGCCACTATTTCTAACTAAGAACTCAAGTAATTCAAACTCCTTTAAAGGAAGCGCAATATTTTCATCATTAATACTTACCTGGTGACGTTCAACATCAATTACTACTGGGCCTGCCGAAATTGATCCACCTTGATTAACAAATGCATCAGCATTATTTCTTCTAAGAACTGCTTTAATTCTGGCAACTAGCTCTGCCTTTGAGTATGGCTTAACAACATAATCATCAGCGCCAAGCTCTAACCCAACAACCTTATCCACCTCAGTATCTTTAGCGGTGAGCATAATTATCGGCACCTGCGATTTTGTTCTGATTTGCCGGCAAACTTCAGTGCCGGAGACCTCAGGCAACATTAGATCTAGCAAGATTAAATCAGGGTTGGTTTTAGCAAACTTTTCAAGTGCTTCTCGGCCATCTCTTGCGGTTTCAATTGTGAAACCTTCTTTGCTTAGCAATAACTCAAGTGGATCAAGAACTGATTCTTCATCTTCAACAATTAAAATTCGAGTCATTGTTCAACCTTCTCTTTGACAATCGGAAGCCTAATGGCAAATGTGCTTCCCACCCCTAATGAACTCCACACCTTCACCTCACCGCCATGATTCTTACAAACATGCTTCACAATTGATAAGCCAAGACCAGTTCCACCAGTTGCTCTAGATCTTGCTGGATCAACCCGATAGAAGCGTTCAAATATTCGATCTAAGTTTTCCTCCACAATTCCAATTCCCTGATCCTTCACCAAGATTTCAACAATATTATCTTCAACCCTAGTGCTAACACTGACATGTGTTCCTTCAGCGCTGTAGTTGATCGCATTCTCAACTAAATTGTGAACCGCCATTACCAACTGCTCACGATTGCCAACAACTGCGCAATCACTCATCTCGCCTAACTCAACCTCAATCTTTCTAACCTCAGCCATCGCCTCACATTGATTGATCGCCTCTTTAATCACATCGGTAATATCAACCTCATCAGCCATATCAAGTGGATCTGAGTCTTGTAATTTGGATAAATTAATAATCTCTCGAACTAAATCATTTAATCTTGAGGTTTGTAATTTAATCTTGTTCGCAAATGCCACCACCCGCTCTGGCTCATTTTTAATCTCAAGCAGCGCATCTGAGTTAAGTGAGAGTGCTTGAATCGGTGTTTTAAGTTCATGGGAGATATTGGTAATGAAATCTCTTCTAATTGCATCAATCCGCTGCTTCTCACCCTCATCATCAATAATCACCAGCACCAAGCCATCTGGTGAGATCAAAGCTGCGGTGATTTGTAACTCTCGTTTGCCTGAACCAATTGGACCACGTGCCACCTCAATTGATCCCTCTTGAGTTTGGCCAGTTCTTCTAACCACCCGAACTAAGGCAAGTAACTCTTCACTGCTGATTTTTCCTTCATTTACTAAATTTAATAATTCAATCTTTTCAGTCGAAAACAAAACTTTTCCACTGGTGTTAACAATTATTGATTCGCGGTCTAGTGAATTTAATGTTGAAACTAAGACAGCGGGAATAAGATTTTGTTCAACCTGATCATCTGGTTTTTTATTTAGCCAGCCCATGAGTGAATGGTATGGGCAAGGATGCATTTATTTAAATGTGGTGCTCACCCAGCCGTTGTTTGCCCCCTGTTAACGCTCTATTTACCCCTGAGTGTGATTAAAAGATTAATTAATAGTATCTTTAAGCCTATGCGCGACGCCTTTCATGATGAATTAGATGCCATCACCCAGAGTTTGGTTGATATGGCGATGCTGGTTAAGAAGGCAACCGCCGATGCCACAACCGCATTACTAACTGCCGATCTATCTTTAGCTGAGCAGGTAATTGCCCAAGATGATGTGATTGACTCAATGCAACATGAGTTAGATGCAAAGACAATGAAATTACTTGCAACCCAACAACCAGTTGCCTCTGATTTAAGAGTTTTAGTTACCTCACTTCGCATGAGTGCTGATTTAGAGCGAATGGGAGATATGGCCCATCACATCTCAAAGTTGGCAAGAATGCGTCATCCAGGAACCGCTGTTCCATCTGAGGCAAGTTTGACCATTGAAGAAATGGGCAGAGTTGCCGGATTAATTATTGAAAAAACTGCAAAGATTATTGCTAGCCGAAATCTTGATGATGCTAAGCAATTAGCAATTGATGATGATGAGATGGATAAGCTGCATCGTAAATTGATCCAATCATTGATCACCAAAGATTGGCCACATGGTGCAGAGTCGGCAATTGATTTAACCTTACTTGGCCGTTACTACGAAAGATCTGCAGACCATGCAGTTTCAATCTCAAGAAGAGTTCACTTCTTAGTAACCGGTACTTATCTAGAGGATAAGTCTTAAAGAAAATTTACTTCTTGCCCTGGTTTGCAACCTCGGCGATCGCAGCCTCTGCTGCCTTTGGATCTAAGTAACGACCACCTTTGGTAATTGGTTCAAAATTATCATCAAACTCATAAAGCAATGGAATACCAGTTGGGATATTAACCCCAGCAATATCAG
>CALPKA020000141.1 GCA_943324025.2 Bifidobacterium breve
CCATCAATGAATGAAGCAGCTAAATCATTTTCTGCCATTCGCTTAACCTCTTCGAGCATGCCCAAAGCTGTTTCACGATCTAGATCTTTATAAATAGATTTTCCTAAAATTGATTCGCGTTCAAATAAATCAAAAAGGCAGAATTCAATATCCCGCAGATTAGCTATGTAATGGCCCATGGGATAAGCATGCTACCCACGAGTAACTTAATCAATACCCACCAGTAGGTTTCCCAGCCCTTTTGCCAACTTCAGGATAGGGTCAGCGACTGTGCTACTAAGTGATCGCGATATCCGGGCTGAAATCTCAGCTGGCCGGGTGAAGGTTGAACCCTTTACCGAGGCGATGGTGCAACCATCAAGTGTTGATGTGCGATTAGATCGATTTTTTAGAGTTTTTGAAAACCACAAGTATTCAGTAATTGATCCATCAACTGAGCAACCAGATTTAACCCGTGAGGTTGCGGTAACACCAGATGAACATTTTATTTTGCATCCAGGTGAGTTTGTTTTAGCAAGCACCTATGAAGTAATTACTTTGCCAGATGATATTGCTGGAAGATTAGAGGGAAAATCTTCCCTTGGCAGATTAGGTTTACTTACTCATTCAACTGCTGGATTTATTGATCCAGGTTTTTCAGGTCACATCACCCTTGAGCTTTCAAATGTTGCAAATCTGCCAGTGAAATTATTTCCTGGAATGAAAATTGGTCAACTTTGTTTAATTAAACTTTCATCTCCAGCTGAGCATCCTTATGGATCAGCAGTTTATGGATCAAGGTACCAAGGCCAACGCGGGCCAACTCCTTCAAAATCTTGGCTTAACTTTCACAAAAGCAAAATCGAATAATTTAATCTTGGTTTAAAAAGTGCAGCGTGAAGGTTGAACCTTCACCCACTTTGGATTTAACGCTGACATAACCACCATGTGCTTTCATTACTGCATCAACAATTGATAAACCAAGACCACTTCCTTCACCACTATTTCTTACTCGCGCCGGATCTGCACGATAGAAACGTTCAAAGATTCGCTCTTGATCAGATTCTGATAACCCAGGACCGGTGTCGGTAACTGAGATTGTTGTCTCCTGCACACCCTGCATCGCAGTAATAGTTATCTTCGTGCCATCAGGTGTATGAGTTCTAGCATTTGCCAACAAATTTGCAATTACTTGATGGATTCGCTGCGAATCTCCTAGTACAAAGATTTCATTCTCACTTAAATCAATTTTAATTGGGTGATTTGGCCCCGCAGCAGCAGCCGATGCAACAACTTCGGTGATCAAAGTATTTAAATCAACTGGATCCATAGCTAACTCTCTAGATTGATCAAGTCGGGCAAGAAGGAGTAAATCTTCAACCAGGGAGCTCATGCGAATAGATTCTTTTTCAATTCGAGTAATTAACTCCTTAGTTTTATCCTCACCAACAACTGCGCCCTGGCGATGTAATTCAGCAAACCCTCGAATTGCAGTAAGTGGAGTTCTAAGTTCATGAGATGCATCGGCAACAAATCGACGCAATTTGTTTTCACTGGCAACGCGTGCGGTAAAGGATTCTTCAATGCGAGAAAGCATGGTGTTCAAAGAGGTGGTTAATCTGCCAACCTCAGTATCTGGTTTTGCTGCAGGTAAGCGAGCAGAGAGATCCCCTGATGCAATCGCCTCGGCTGTATCTTCCACAGCTTCAAGTGGTCTTAATCCGATAGCAATAATCCACCTGGCAGCTAGCGCGATGGTAAGTAGGGCGATTAAACCTAAAATTAAAAATAGAAATCTTAATTGACCTAATGTTTTATCAACCTTCTCAAGTGAGTCAGCAACAATTACTACACCCATTCCAGTTGGTAATACTTGAGCAAGTGCGCGCACATCCGGCTGCTCATCTCTGCCTTTAATGGTGAATGGCTTATTTTTATATTTTGCAACCTCATCAAGGCTCATGCCAGTTACTGCAAAGTTTTTTCCACTTAATTCACCACCTACCTGGCCAATTAACTTCCCATCGACATCTAATAAAGTAATTGAGGTCGCAGATGGAACACCACGTAATGGTGCTAATAATCTAAAAGGAGATTGGTTTTCATCACTTTCAAGGGGTGCAATTCCAGCCCGATCTAACCTGCTTAATGAGGTGGATGAAATATTAATTAATTGATCATCAACTTGAGAGATTAAATATGTTCTAAGTGCTGCATTTGCAGCAAAGTCTGAGGCGATAATTGCAAGACTTGCTAAAACCACTGAAGCTAAAATAAGCCGGTTGCGCAAGCTCCAGAGTGAGAGCGGAGTGCGCACCCGACTTAGCGGTGAATTCATCTGCTAATTGTGATCAATTACTTACCTGCTGGCAACCTTAACCGGTATCCCACTCCTCTTACAGTGTGAATTAGCGCTGGTTCATAGATATCAATCTTTTTGCGAAGATAAGAAACATATGTCTCCACAATTCCCATATCTCCTCTAAAGTCATACTGCCAGACATGATCAAGAATTTGAGATTTACTTACCACGCGATCTGCATTAATCATTAAGTAGCGAAGCAGTAAGAATTCAGTTGGGGATAAATCAATTAGATTTCCCGCCCTTCTTACCTCATGTGTTGCCTCATCTAATTCAAGATCGGCAAATCTAATCTTTTCATCATCTGCTAAAACCTCAGTAACGCCGGTGCGACGAAGTAAAGCTCGAAGGCGGGCAACTAACTCCTCAAGTGAGAAAGGTTTAGTTACATAATCATCGCCACCAATTGTTAATCCAGCGATCTTGTCCTCAACTGAATCTTTGGCGGTTAAAAACAAAACCCCAACATTGTGTCCCTCACTGCGCAATTGGCGACAAACTTCAAAGCCATTTTGGTCAGGCAACATCACATCAAGAATTAATGCATGTGGTTTGAACTCTTCAGCAATTTGTAGGGCTTGGGAACCAGAGGCTGCAGTTCGAACATCAAAGCCAACAAACTTTAAGCTGGTGGCAATGAGCTCACTAATTGAACTCTCATCATCTACAAC
>CALPKA020000142.1 GCA_943324025.2 Bifidobacterium breve
CAAACTTAATTAAGACAGCAGCTGGTAATGAGGTTTCTGCAATTAACTCAATCTCAGGTTTAACAGGTAAGTCTGTTGTTTTGGTAGGAGAGCGTGCTGCCGAAACACAAGGAGCATTATCTGCGGTTGCAAAACTGGTTAAGGAAAGCAGAGCAAAATTAGGTTGGGTTCCTCGTCGAGCAGGCGAGCGTGGTGCGATTGCTGCCGGCGCTTTGCCAAACCTATTACCTGGTGCTCGCCCAATTGAAGATGCTTCAGCAAGAGTAGATATTGCAACTGCTTGGTCAGTTGATTCAGTGCCTACAACTGCTGGTATGAGCACAGAAGAAATAATTAATTCAGATTTACAAGCGATCTTAATTGGTGGAGTTGACCCAATGGATATTTCTTCAGATGCAAAAGTAAAGCTTGCAAAGAAATTTATTGTTTCTCTTGAGATCCGTCAAAGTGACATTACAGAAATTGCATCTGTGGTTCTTCCAGTTGCAGCTGTTGTAGAAAAGAGTGGCTCATTTATGGATTGGCAAGGCAAAGTTCGAAAGTTTGATGCCGCCGTTGAGCAATCTCTAAATCGAAGCGATGTCAGAATTCTTTCAATGTTGGCTGATGAAATTGGTAAGCCAATCAATTTACCAACAGTTAAGTCAGCCCAAAGTGAATTAAGTTCATTAGGTAATTGGGATGGCAATAAGCCGGCCATGAATCTTGTGGCTGAAAAATCTAAAACTTCAGCTGGAAATGATGAAGCGATCCTAACTTCTTGGAGAAATCTTCTAGATAAGGGTTCGCTACAAGATGGCGAAGAGAATTTAGCCGGTACTGCACGAGATTCAGTTGTAGTAATAAGTAAGAACCGCGCTAATTCATTAGGCGTTAAAGATAAAGAACTAGTAAGAGTTTCAAATAACTATGGCGCAGTTACATTGCCTTGTCTGGTTGAGGATATTGAAGATTCTTCAGTTTGGCTTCCACGTAACTCATTAAATAGCCAGTTGATAAGGAATTTAGGAGTAGTTGGAAACTCAATTGTTAAGGTGGCAAAAGCATGACAAATGCAGAATTAATTAGCCAAGATCCAGGCTGGGTGATCGCACTCAAAGGCTTAATTATTTTTGCTGCCTGTGTATTTCTAACGATTATGTCAGTTTGGGGAGAGCGTCGAATTGTTGCCAGAATGCAACAGCGAAGCGGCCCTAACCGAGTTGGTAAGTTTGGTTTATTGCAGGCACTAGTTGATGGCGTGAAATTAGCTCTTAAGGAAGATTTAATTCCTAAAGCCGCAGATCGAATTGTTTTTGTGATTGCGCCAATCATAAGTACCACCGCTTGCTTTATGGCTTTTGCGGTAATTCCTTTGACGGGCCCAGTGAATTTTTTTGGACAGAAAACAGCTATGCAATTAACTGATCTGTCTGTTGGAGTTTTGTATGTATTAGCAATTGCTTCAGTAGGAGTTTACGGAATTGTTCTTGCCGGTTGGTCGTCTGGCTCTACTTATCCACTACTAGGAGGACTTCGTTCTTCAGCACAGGTTATTTCTTACGAAGTAGCAATGGGCTTATCACTAGTGGCTGTGTTTATTTATGCCGGATCAATGTCTACTTCAGAGATCGTCGCTGCACAAGATCAGTGGTGGTATGCAGTGGTTCTATTTCCATCTTTCATTATTTATACAATATCTATGGTTGGTGAAACTAACCGAGCTCCGTGTGATTTAGCCGACGCTGAAGGTGAATTAGTTGGTGGATTCCATACTGAGTACTCATCTCTAAAATTCGCACTATTTTTCCTATCCGAATACGTAAATATCATTGCAGTTTCTGCCTTAGCAACAACCTTATTCTTGGGTGGTTACCATGCATTCCCAGGACTTGGATTTACTGAACAGTGGCTTGGTGGCTGGTTCACACTATTTTGGTTCTTCATCAAAGTTCTAGGATTTTTCTTCGTCTTTGTTTGGTTACGCGGAACGCTACCTCGCCTACGTTATGACCAATTCATGAAATTTGGCTGGAAAGTATTGATCCCATTCTCATTAGTTTGGATCATGGTTGTCTCAACCCTGAGAATCATGTCTCAACAGAACGCACCAAGGACATTGATTTTCGCATTTATATTTGCTGTTGCCTTGCTATATATAAGTGGAACAATGCTATTTGATCGACAGAAAATTAAAAAAGAAGAAGCTTCTAAGATTACAAATAACACAGAACCATCTTTCCCAGTTCCCGTTATTCCAAATACCAGAGCGGAGCAAATAAATGGCTGACGAATTAATGCCACGCAATGAAGAGTTTGGGTTAGCAAAATCTGACCAAGCAAAAGCTCCGATCACCAATCACGAAAGCGCAAGCTTTGGCAAGCAGCTGCTTGGCTTTTGGGTTACTTTTAGGACAATGTTTAAGAAGGTTAATACCGTTCAATATCCTGAGGTTAAAGAGCCAACTGCAGAAAGATTCCATGGCAGACACCAATTAAATAGGCATCCAGATGGATTAGAGAAATGTATTGGTTGCGAATTATGCGCCTGGGCATGTCCTGCTGATGCAATTTATGTTGAGGGTGCTGACAACAAAGAGGGCGAACAATTCTCTCCTGGAGAAAGATACGGCAAGGTTTACCAAATTAATTATTTGCGTTGTATTTTCTGTGGGCTTTGTATTGAAGCTTGCCCAACACGCGCGCTAACTATGACAAATGAATACGAGTTGGCAGATAGCACGCGCGGAAAATTAATATTTGAAAAAGATGACCTATTAGGTCCACTTCGTGCTGGCATGGTTCCGCCTCCACACCCCATGTATCCAAACACAGATGATGGAAATTATTATCGTGGCGAAGTAACTGGATCACACCCATCACAGGGAGTGGCAAAGAATGATTAATTTTGCACTTGATGTTGGAACAACAGCTGCTCCTGAATCTTACTTATTCTATTTTCTAGCTCCTCTTTCAGTTCTTGCAGCACTCGGAATGCTTTTAGTTAAGAAGGCTGTTCATTCTGCTTTATTG